>CAZBCB010000061.1:0-10737 GCA_964489905.1 uncultured Bacteroidales bacterium | reverse complement strand
TTAAAAAAACGTTACAGAAAAAATGGTTTTTTTTCATAATTTGTCGCATGTTTTTGTAACGATACTATTTTTTATTACATTCTTTAATGCAAGCTGACTTTTTATTATTTACTGAACACCTGAAAAAAAACGAACGGCATGCCCGTGAAAGTTTAGCATTTGTGATTCAGCAGATAATAAAACAATGGACAGCAAAAACAAAAAATGAAATATCATGGCTGGCAAAAGATAACCAGATAATGCGTATTGAGGAAATATCGGACAACCTGATGAAGAATGTAATATCAAAGATTAAAGACGGATTCTTTAGTGATTATAAGAGTCTGAGACATTTTATTACAGCACAGTTAGAAACAGTGTTAAATGAAGGTTTTCGTGATTTTTTCAGGATGCTTTGCAAAGGAAATGATCAGGCATGGGTTAACCTGTCGCTGACACTTAAAATACGAAGCCTGCCATGGTTTTATAACCGGAAAATAAAGGATAATGCATTGATTTCTGACACATATAACGACTCAATGACTGTATTATATGAAAAATTATCGGCAGGAGAACTAAAATTTACTGATGCAATTGCCCTTAAATCATATTACTTCAGAATACTCGAATATAAAATTATGGAATACAAAAGGTCACAACCTTATCATGTTGAATTTTCTGAAATGACTGATCATGCTTGTCTGGCATATGATCCTTATCCGCCTGTTATTGCCGAAGAGACCAGTAAAATAATTGAACAGGCTATTGATAAGCTTGATGATACAGACAAAGACATAATAACATCTTATTACTTTTATGGCGAACGGCTGAATGCAATTGCAGTGCGTACAGGATTAAGCGAAGAAAATATCAGGGTAAGGAAACACAGGGCATTGGGATTTCTTTTTAAAATACTGAAGGAGGAAGGGTATGGAACACTCATATATCAATGATAACCAAATAATTGAAAAATACCTGCTTCATCAGTTAAGCGACGATGATGCTGCAGCATTCGAGGAGCATTTATTAATATGCCAGGAATGCCGGAGTGAGCTTGAAAAGATGGAAACAATACTTGTGCATGTCGGAAGAAGTAAGGTACAGGAAATATTTTCCGATGAGTCCTCCCGAAAACAGAGGCCATTCAGGCTTAAGCCGGGATTTTCAGCTTTTTATCGCATGGCTGCATCATTGCTGATCTTTATAGGAATATCAGTGATATTGATTTACTTTCTTAAGCGCGAACGTAAACCTGAATATCAAATTGTTAATGAGCCTGTTACCCAAGCAGATACCATCAGGCAGTCTCCAACCGATTCACTGGCAATTCATAACCATACAGGATCACATTCAGGTTACCTGGCTTCTGACGACAAGGCTTTTAAGCCTTCTTCCTTTTATGAGCCTTTAGTATCAAATATTTATCGTTCAGCCCAATTAAAAATAATTGAACCTGTTGTAAATTATAAGACAGGTGAAATTATTTTCAACTGGTCATACATGAAGTCTGATTCGTTGGTTATTTTGCTTATTAATAATAAAGATTCTGTGATTTTTAAGCAGAAAGTCACACCTCCATACAAATATACGGCACGGCCAAAGCCCGGCCTATATTACTGGCAACTACAGTCAGATGAGGAATTGCTATATACCGGAAAACTTATTATACATACAGCAAAATAGTAACAGAGCAATAGTTACTTCGTCACATAGTCAATTCTTCATTGCCATATTGCTCATCGGGCTGCGATATTAATTTCCGATAAATGCGAAAGTGCCCCAAATGGCTGGATAGGCTGTCTGAGTGTTTTGAATAAGACTTAGTTTGGCTTTCTGCAAAGCTGTTGCATAATTCTCGCCAGCAGCAATGTGGTGGTAGAAATCAAGCATTAATTCAAGCGCAGCGCTGTCGCTTACTTTCCAGAAGGAAAAAACCAGATTTTTAGCACCGGCATGCAGAAAGCTTCTTGTAAGCCCCAATATGCCCTCACCTTTTTCAAGTCTGCCTGAACCGGTTTCACATGCACTTAAAACCAACAGATCACAAAGCAACGGAAGGTTATAAATTTCACCGGAATAAAGGATACCGTCATCATCATCAGTTATTTCAGTGCCTGGTTTATCATTATTATTCTGGGCAAAAGCAAGGCCTGAGAGTTCAGGAATGCTATTATTAATAAGCCCGTGAGTAGCAATGTGCACTATTGTATAATGCTTTGCAGAGTCCTTAAAATTTTTCTCAGTTGCTTTCCCATATAGAAAAGCCGATGCTTTATTCCCCTTTGATAAAAAAAGCCGTGCAATTCTATCCACTTAATTTTTTGAATTCGGGAGTTCGGTCTAACTGTTTCCTGAAGAGACAACCGACCTGAAATCATCAATACCATTATTATAAACAAACTTTTCATTTCTGTCACTTAACTGTTGTATATGAAGCTGCGGGGAGAAAACGGGGGCAAATCCTGCAAATGCAACAGTTTCATTTATCCTGTCGTTTGCCTTTCCTGATTCTTCCCAAAGAGAGGCCGAATAGTGATATGAAAACAAGTACTTTTTTAATAGATAATCCTGTTGTGTATAATCAGGAATTTCTGAGGTCTCTTTATAATTGCTGACCAGTGTTTCAAACGGAAGGTATAATAATTGTTCATCAGGAATAATAACCAGTTTTGTAACTCCATCAAGATATTTTTCAACAGGTTGAATCAATATGGAATATAACTGATATCCCAAAGGCAAAATATTTTTAGGGTCGTATTTTCGCATTAATGCAATATAATCTGCAACAAGATGGTTAAAATTTAAAGTTACAGGAATTTCAACACCGATAAATGCATTTCTTTTAAGGATAAAGACAATAATTGAAGAATCCTGAATGCAATATTCAAGCAAAGCCTGATCACGTGCAATACCTGATTTAACATTATTTATCATATCTGTAGTGAGAAAAGCTGAAGAATTACCTGAATTATCATTTAACTTCATCATGTCACGCGTATTTCTAAGCTCAATAGCAAGACTGTCAGCTTTTGCGGCAAAAAGAGTATAACACGAGTCATAACAATTTGTTTCTTCAGCACAGGAAAGTATTCTGTTTTTCAGGAAAGCAATCTGACTGACAAGGTTTCTGTCTTGTATCAGAAGTGAATCAGGAATGTTTGCCTCACGCAGGGCATTGGCTTTAATCAATGATCCCTTGAGGATTTCAGCCCTGGTACGTTCTGAAAAACAGAATGCATCTTTAAGCCATGTGCTATCACCTGAGTACTTAAATAGCTTTATTCCGGCAAATACTGCATTTTTATAATTTTCTGCCAGTTCAGATACGTATAACATTTTTGATTCATCAAGATTATAATTGTTAAGTAAAACAGATGCAAGGTCTGAGGCAATTTTAGTATCTGAAATCACTTTAACAAGGCTGGTTTTATCTCCTGTTTGTCTGTATAATTTCAATTCTGATTCTGACCTGGCTGTAATTACATCCAAAAACAGCAGTTCGTCGAAAATTTTTGTAAAATCGATATTTTCGTCATCTAAAATACCATTAAAATTACTTTGAAGCGATCGGGTGCAATAGATTATGGCAGAATCAGGATGACCGGTGTAGTGATAAATTTCAGCCATAGCTTTATAAACTTCTGCCCTTTCAGGATGTTTTTCCGGGAAATACAATTTATTTACAGCCAACGCCTGTTGAATATAGATCATGGCTGAATCAAACAGGTTGCGCTCTCTGCAATTGATTGCCAGATTCTGATATAAGCCCGCCAGACGATAATTTGGGTCACCCAAAATATTCCTGGCAATTTCCAGCGCTTGCCTGTATTGCTCAGCCTCTCTGTCAAAGTTGCCCTGCTTGCTTAATATAATGGCCGAAAGATTGAGCTGGCTTATCCAGTCGGCATTTTTTTCATTACTCTGGCTAATAATAATATCCTTAGCTTTTTGAACATATTCATAAGCATGTTCAAAATCATTTTTAAGCAGGTATGCCTCACTGATATTGTTATATTGCGAGGCAAGAAGGGTATGTTCAAAACTATAGGCTGCTTTCAGGATTTCCACCGCCTGCTGATAATACGATAGAGCCAGGTCATAATCACCCTGCTCTTTGTAGCATGCCCCGATATTATTGTAACTGTTGGCAATGCCCGTTGCTATATTCAGTTTTTTTCGTATTTCCAGAGCCTTGTTAAAATAAATAAGAGAAGAGTCAAACATACCCAGGCAATGAAAAGCAGAGCCCATATTATTGAATGCATCTGAGGTTTTCGGGTGCACTTCCCCATATACTTTAGTAATAATCGATTCTGACCTCCTGAATAATTTCATTGCATTTTCACAATCGCCTGTTTCGAGGCAATTAACTGCCATATTTGTATAAGTTTGTGCAAAATCGATATGGTCTGGTTTTAATATCCTTTTACGTATTTCAAGAGCTTTTTCATAATACTGATTTGAAATTTCAAATTCATTCATTTTTGAATAAACTATGCCAATATTATTATAGCTGAGTGCAATGTTGGGATGGTCGGGATGCAGTTTGTTTTTACGTATTTCAAGCGCTTTGAAGTGGGCATCAAGCGCATCAGTGTATTTGCCTTCTTTTTCAAGAACGCTGCCAAGATTATTATATCCGTCTGCTATAAGCGGATGGTCATGGCCATAAATGTTCTGCCTTATCTCGACTGATTTTCTGAAATATTTTTCAGCTTCTTCGTAAGTTCCTTTGTAAAAATTAAGAATTCCCAATGTATTATAACATTTTGCCACATCAGGATGATTTTCTCCGTTTTCAGCAATTTTAATGTTCAGACTTTTACCAACAAAATACTGAGCTGAATCAAAAAGTCCTTTCTGATTTAACATAATGCCGATGTTATTGTAGCAATTTGCTAATCCGCCATTGTTTTCGCCATATAATGTTAATTTAATGCTGGCCGCTTTGCGGAAGTAATATAATGCACTGTCAATCAAATCATAATCATCCATAACATTGCCCATGTTGTTATAGCAATCAGCTGTTAACGGATGAATTTCACCAAATTTCTTTAATGCAAAAGCAAGATTTTCTGATGCAATTTTATTAAGGTCAATCTGGGTTCCGGCCATTCTGGCTGCATTAAAATAGAGTAACCTTTCATTAAGGTATTTTTCTGCAAAACCTGCTTTTTTATATGCAATTGCTGCATCAAAATAATTTTCGGCACTCTCATTATACCGTGCGCTATCATACAATGCTTTAGCCTGTTGATGAAGGTCCCATGCGCGCAACGTATCTTTTGGCAGATAAAAAGAGTAACAGACAAACTGTGTGACCAATAAAAAAAGTATCAGAGTAGTATTTCTTCTCATGTAACGTCAGGGTTAATTAAATGCAATATAAACCTTTACCCTCAGAAATTCAAAAATTTAATGATATATTAATTAAAATAATTATGGTTAGTTGGAAATGTTAACCCTTAGCAGTACTTTTGATTTTTTATTTTTAACCATAAATTATTAACAATTAAATATCTGATAATGAAATCAAAATTTTTATCTATCATTGTAATGGCAATACTTTTTGGTTTTTCTGCCTTTTCTCAAAAACCTGCCGTTTTAACTAATGAGCTCGACTCTTTATCATACAGTCTTGGTCTGATATTGGGAACAAGCATTGAAAAAGCCGGAATCGCAGCAATAAACGAAAAATTATTAATGCAGGGCATCAGTGAAGTGTTGGGCAAAAAAGAACAGAAAATAACTGCTGAGCAGGCAAATACAATAATCAATACGTATTTAACAAAGTTAAATGAAAAGAAAGCAGCAGCCAACTTAATTGAAGGCACAAAATTCCTGGAAGAAAATAAGAAAAAAGAAGGCGTGATAACATTGCCCAGTGGATTGCAATATAAAATAATAAAGGAAGGTGAAGGAAATTCTCCTACCGATACCAGCATGGTTACTGTGCATTATACGGGTACTTTTATTAACGGAAAAGTATTTGACAGTTCAGTTGAACGCGGTCAACCGGCAACATTCCCGGTTAACGGGGTAATAGAAGGCTGGACTGAAGCACTCAAACTCATGAAACCCGGTTGCAAATGGATACTTTATATACCTCCTCAACTGGCATACGGAGAATACGGCGCAGGAACCATTGAACCAAACAGTGTGCTTATCTTTGATGTTGAGCTGTTATCGGTAGATGCTCAGAATAATGAATAGCCATTTCCCTTTTGGTATATAGCAGTTCATAATTCCATTATGAAGCTGCCTCAAAACATTTATTATTTCCAGATGCCCCGGTGCCTTCTCTTTTTAACATATTATGGATCAGCCATTTAAAGTTTTAGGGATTACACCGAGATTTTGAGACAGCTTCATATTTCAACAAAAAAAAATACAACGTGATGTTTTTTAGATTTAACAATACTTTCGGTAAATCCATCATTACAATTGTTTTTTTTGTTATTTTACTATTAACATATTCATGCAGGAAGGACGAAGAATATACCGGATTTCATACTCCGCTGGCTCATCCCGAAGATGGCCCCCCTGCCGGCAATCCGGGAGCCGATTATCCTGTTCCCGCTGATGCCCTGCCTGAAGATGTTTCCCAGCCCGATCATATTATTGGGAATGGTACTCCTGAAAGTTGTACCTACGAGGCATTCATCGATGCTGTAGCCAGAGGTGGAAAAATAGTTTTTAACTGCGGACCAGATCCTGTTGTAATTGTCATGAAGCGGCCTGCCAAAGTATTTAACGACGCTGACCCGGATATCGTCATTGACGGAGGAAATAAGGTTATACTGAGCGGTAATGGAAGGACACGTATTTTATATATGAACACCTGCGATGAAAATCAGCATTGGACAACATCGCATTGCCAGAACCAGGATCATCCAAGACTAACAGTTCAGAACATCACATTTGCCGATGGTAATTCAACAGCCGAAAAAGAATATGACGGCGGTGGTGCAATCTGGGTGCGCGGCGGGCGTTTTAAGGCAATTAATTGTTGCTTTTACAACAATGTTTGTGCCAGCATGGGACCAGATGTAGGTGGTGGTGCTATAAGAGTATTCAGTCAATTCGAGAATCAGCCTGTATTTCTTGTAAATTGTACGTTCGGAGGGGCCGAAGGATATGGCAACAGAGGTGCTAATGGAGGGGCAATAAGCAGTATTGGTGTTTCATGGACTATAATAAACTGTTTGTTTACTCATAATGAAGCGCTCGGAATTGGCGGTAACCCGAGACAGGCAGGTACACCGGGCGGCGGAAGCGGAGGCTCAATTTATAACGACGGTAACACAATGACTTTAAAAATACTGGGCACAAGAATTGAATATAATAAGGTCAACACTCATGGTTCAGCTATATTTTTTGTTACTAACGATCATACCGGAAATATACGTATTGACCGTTCTGTTATAAGGAATAATACCGGGGGTACATGGTACCCGGTATATCCTCAGATTTCCATGCATGATGATACACCCATTGAAGTTACTGATTCAGTGATTGAATAACTTTGTATAATTAATGAAATACTGTTTGTCCTTGTATTCTGATTTCCTGATTATTTTTAACACGCTTTAAAAATTTCTTAATCCCAAATTCCTCAATTGCAAGCATCATGTGATGAATCCGGGATTAAGCATTGCGGTAACTAATTTTGTCAATAACATGACTTTTGCTCTACCCTGTTTTGCTTATTTTACTTATTTTTAATATATATAATAATTTAAATCATCATTTTAAGTTATGACGAAAATAACACGCGAAGAAGCACTGAACTATCATTCGTGCGGAAGACCCGGCAAAATTGAGGTAATACCTTCAAAACCTTATAATACTCAGTACGACCTTTCATTAGCATATACACCTGGTGTGGCTGAGCCATGCCTGGAAATTCAGAAAAATCCTGAAGATGCATATACCTATACTTCCAAATGTAACCTTGTGGCAGTAATCTCAAACGGAACAGCAGTTTTAGGACTGGGAGACATAGGTGCCCTGGCAGGAAAACCTGTTATGGAAGGCAAAGGCTTACTTTTCAAAGTATTTGCCGATGTGGATGTATTTGATATTGAAGTAAATGAAAAAAACATAGATAAGTTTATCAGCACCGTTGAGGCTATTGCCCCCACTTTTGGAGGCATTAACCTTGAAGATATTAAAGCTCCTGAATGTTTTGAAATTGAGGAAAGACTAAAAGAAAAACTAGACATACCTGTTTTCCATGACGACCAGCACGGAACAGCCATTATTTCATCAGCCGGCCTTTTGAATGCGCTTGAGATAACAGGGAAAAAAATTGAAAAAATTAAAGTGGTTATTAACGGAGCCGGTGCGGCTGCCATCTCATGTGCCAGATTATATAAAAAACTTGGTGTGTCAGGGAAAAACATATTTATGTTCGACAGCAAAGGATTGATTATTAAAAGCAGAACTGACCTTAATAAATATAAACTTGAGTTTGCTCAGGATATTCCTGCAATAACCCTTGCCGAAGCCTTGCATGGAGCTGATATGTTTCTGGGTCTTTCAGTAGGCAAAATTCTTACACCCGAGATGCTTAAGACCATGGCACCCAACCCGGTTGTCTTTGCTATGGCAAACCCTGTACCTGAAATTGCTTATGACGAAGCAGTAAAAGCACGTCCCGATATTATCATGGCTACAGGCCGGTCTGACTATCCCAATCAGGTTAATAACGTACTTGGATTTCCTTTTATTTTCAGAGGTGCATTAGATGTAAGAGCCAGAACCATTAATGAAGAAATGAAACTGGCTGCAGCCTATGCTCTGGCAAAGCTCGCCAAAGAAGATGTTCCCGAGGCTGTTAACGTAGCCTATAAAGTACAAAACCTGACTTTCGGAAAAGAATATATTATCCCCAAGCCGCTTGACCCTCGATTAATTACCCGTGTAGCGCCTGCAGTGGCAAAAGCAGCCATGGAAACCGGGGTCGCCCGTCAGCCTATTACCGACTGGAAAAACTACGAAATAGAACTGATGAAACGCATGGGCATATATAATAAACTGGTTGATGATATTCACAGCAAAGCACGCCAGAATCCTAAAAAAATAGTAATGGCTGATGCTGACCAGCTGAAAGTGCTGAAAGCAGCACATTTTATTATGCAGGAAAAAATTGCCGTTCCGGTTTTACTGGGCAATGAAGAAAAAATAAAAAAAACAGCCAGTCAATATAAACTTGAAATTGACGATGCCCAAATCGTTGATATATTCAGTCCTGATCAGGATGAACGGCGAATAAAATATGCACGGCTACTGTATGAAAAACGTCAACGCAAAGGAATGACTTATGATGAAGCCATCGAAAAAATGCACGATACAAATTACTTTGGGGTGATGATGGTTGAAACAGGTGATGCCGATGCTTTCCTGTCAGGCTTTTTAACACAATATGCCAATGCCATTAGACCTGCATTGCAAATTATTGGCACAAATAATTCACAGAAGCATATAGCCGGCATGTATATAATTAATACCAAACAAGGGCCATTGTTTTTTGCCGACACAACAGTACATATTAATCCTTCGGCGCGGGAACTGGCAAATACAGCGTTGCTAACTGCACGGGAAGTAAGAAAATTCAACCTTGTACCACGCATAGCCATGCTTTCCTTCTCTAATTTTGGTTCAAACCGAACCGAAAGTCCCGAAAAAGTCAGAGCAGCAGTGGAAATCCTTCATCGCGATTACCCCGATCTTATTGTGGACGGTGAAATTCAGGCTAATTATGCTTTCAATAAAAACCTGCGTATGGAAAAATTCCCGTTCACCAAACTGGCTGATATGGAAATAAATACTGTAATTTTCCCCGACCTCAACTCAGGCAATATAGCTTATAAAATGATGCAGGAACTGGCAGGTGCAGAAGTCATCGGACCTATCCTGCTGGGGATAAAAAAACCTATTAATGTATTACAAATGGGCAGTTCGGTCAGAGAAATTGTTAACATGGCTGCCATTACCGTAATTGATGCTCAAACCGTAAATAACGAAATTATTGATTTAGTGTGAAATACGAATAATAAATTTAAGGCAGGTCACTAAAAAATATTAATGCTACTTATGTGTTTTTATAGCTCGCTTAATGCTTGCTAATTATCTTAATTTGTTATTAGTAATGTATTTCTTTTTGCAATTCCTGAAAAACATTTGTTTCTACACTGATAAAAATGGGAATGACTAATGCAGATTTCATAAAACTTGCTAACAAGTAACAGATTTTAGTAAAAATATGTCATTTTGACTGATATAAAAATAAATAACTGCCAATATGACATTAATAATGATATGGTATAAAAATTGAATTATAGAGGGCAAATAATAAAAATAAAAATAATGTTTAACTAAAAATACAGGAGGACCAAGCCATGTTACCGACATTAAGAACAAGAACAAGTTTGCCGAGTCTGGTTGAAGAATTCTTCAATGGTGATCTTTTCCCGAAATTCTTTGACTGGGAAAGCAGATATTCAATACCTGCCGTAAACATTGTTGAAGGCAAAGATGAATATCGTATTGAAGTAGCTGCTCCCGGGCTCACCAAAGAAGATTTCAAAATTCAGCTCGACAATAATGTAATGACCGTTTCTTCTGAAAAAGAAGAAAAGAATGAAGAAAAAGATGAAAAAGTAATGCGCAGAGAATTCAGCTATTGCTCATTCAGGCGTTCATTCTCGCTGCCCGAAACTGTAAATACCGATAAAATAAAAGCTACTCACAAGG
>CAZBCB010000060.1:0-10779 GCA_964489905.1 uncultured Bacteroidales bacterium | reverse complement strand
AAAGAAAAAGCCTGTTTATATATGGGTACTAATTTCTTAGCCGTAGGTATAGGCAGTTCTTTAAGTGGTTTTATATTCACACCCGTATATGGAATTTTTGAAAAGACCCATCCCGAATATATATGGTTATTGCTTGCCGGTTTTCTCTTAGCCGGGACGATTATTATTAATATTTATACAAAAATCTTTGGTGAATTCCGCGAGGTTAATTATTGAATGTATTATTTATCATGGGTATTAATTTTTCTGTATACTATTCTGGTTTTTTTCTACCTTTGAAAGGGCTAAAACTTCATACCTAACGGCCTGGATATGAAAAGACATCTGCTATTTTATTTTATTCTCACTATTGTTGCGGTTATCATTTTCTGGCTCGTTATCTACATTGGGAATCATTATTTTGTTACAAAGCCTTTATTTGTTGATGTACCTGAGAATATTGAAAATGAAGCTTCTTTGTTTTCAAAAGGTCTTTTTGCCAATATTCACAATACATTGGGTACATTATTAATGCAGATTATCATTATAATTCTTATTGTTCGCTTAGTTGGTTTTTTGTTTCAGAAATTCGGGCAACCTGTTGTGATAGGCGAAATTCTGGCCGGAATTTTATTAGGGCCTTCAGTATTAGGTGAAATATCCCCGCAAATCATGCATTTTGTTTTTCCATCAGATTCTCTTGGCAATCTTAATTTGTTAAGTCATATAGGGTTGATTTTATTTATGTTTGTTATCGGAATGGAACTCGATTGGGTTTCCATCAGAAAATCTGCTAAAGACGCGGTTTTAATAAGTTATGCCGGATTGGTTTTGCCGTTTATGTTAGGTATGATATTATCATTATTTCTTTATTCTTATTTAATACCAGCTAATGAATCTTTTCTGGCATTTTCATTATTTCTGGGTACCGGAATGTGTATTACCGCATTTCCTGTCCTAGCCCGCATCGTTCAGGAGAAACAACTTACCCGTGATTCTGTGGGTAAAATGGCTATTACTATTGCAGCTATTGGTGATGTTACCGCATGGTGTATTCTGGCTGTTGTAATAGCATTTGTAAAAGCCGGTGCTTTCACTCCTGCTCTTTTAACTATTAGTCTTTCCGCATTGTATGTTGTAGTCATACTTTTTCTCATCAGACCGTTTATTCAGCGTGTTGGTGCTATATATACCACACGTGAAAGAATTAGCAAGCCTATTGTAGCATTGGTATTCCTTATTTTAATTATTTCATCTTTCCTGTCTGAAATAATCGGAATTCATGCATTATTCGGTGCTTTTATGGCAGGAGTCATTATGCCTGATAATATCAGTTTTAAAAAGATTATCACCGAGAAAATACAGGATCTTGCGTTAGTATTACTATTACCACTTTTTTTTGTTGAAACCGGTTTGAGAACAAATATTGGACTTATTAATTCACCATCGCTATGGGGACTTTGTCTGATAATAATATTTGTGGCTTTTATTGGCAAATTTGGTGGAACAGTTCTGGCATCACGGTTTGTCAGATTAAAATGGCAGCAATCGCTTACCCTTGGTGTTTTAATGAATTCAAAAGGCCTGATGGAACTCGTCGTTATTAATATAGGTTATGAATTAGGAATACTTTCTTCTGAATTATATTCAATGCTGGTTATTATGACGCTGGTAACGACCTTTATGACCGGCCCCGGTTTAAACCTTATACAGTATTTCTGTCGGGAAAGATTGCCTGAGAGAGCTATTACTAAAGTTACAAAAGTATTATTGTCATTTGCAAATCCCCGTATGGGGAGTTCTTTGCTGAAGATAAGCAGAGGTATTGTCCCCGACTCATTTACCGATACTGAATATGTTGCACTGCATTTATCCACCCGCACCGACCTGTCGCCTGATGATGCGGTTGTTTTTGAAAAGGAGAGTTTTGCACCTATCATGAAAACAGCAAAAAGCATGGATATTCAACTTAGAACCATTTACAAAAACACTGGTGGAGATGTAGCTGCTGAAATTATCAGAACATGCCGTAATGAAAATCCTGATTTTATTCTATTAGGTGGAGCATATTCGGTCTTTAGTTCTGATTTGCTCGGTGGTGTTATAAGAAAAGTAATTAATGAAGTTAATTGTGATGTGCTGGTTTTCAGTGAAAGGCAGAAGATTCAGCTAAATTCAATACTGCTTGTGTTATTTGGAAACGGAGATGATTACCTTATACGTTATGCCTATAATTTCTTCAAAAAGAGTAATCAGAAATGTTATATTTTTCCTGCTCATAATTCAGAAAAAAATATTAAGGCCTATCTTGACAATTCAGGCTTTTATCCTGAAATTATAAGGAGCCGGTTTACTGAAACTGATTTTCTTGAAAATATAGATCTTATGTTGATTTCTACTGAAAACTGGAAAAAGATTGAAACGGAATTCCCTTCACTTATTAAACATTTTCCTTCCATATTATACGTTCATAAAGGTACTGTCCCCAATCGTCTGTTAAACAAAACAATTTTTATGCAATAAGCACTGACTGCAATTTCAGTTTTTTATCTTGTGTTATTTTATTATGTCCGAAAAGTAAAATTATGTGCATATCTATAGGTTAAATTTATTATTGATAACAAAATGCAATTATTTTATCCTAACTTCGTCAATAGAAACAGGATGTTTAAATATTTATTGTGTTTCTGTTGACTAATCTCGGTTCATTGCTAATTTTATCATTAAAGAGTTTTTCTAAAATAACAAGCTTAATAAATTAAAATATGTATTTTAAAAAGTATTTTAAAAATGCGTTATTTTATGCATTGATATTGCTGTTAAGTGTTACATCATGTAAAAAGTATAATAATATGATTCCTCCAAAAGCGAAGAAAATAAAGAAAGAACTGACAATTCATAATCATACCCGCACTGATTATTATTTCTGGCTTAATGAGCGTGATAATCCTGAAGTTATTGAATATCTGAAAAAAGAAAACAGGTATACCGATTTTATAATGCAAGACACAAAAGAATTGCAGGAAAAGTTATATAACGAGATCATTGGCAGAATAAAACAGACCGATATGTCGGTGCCTTACTATGAAAATGGTTACTTTTACTATGTGCGTTATGAGGAGGGAAAGGAATATCCGGTTTATTGCAGAAAAAAAGGGAATATGGAAGCACCTGAAGAGATTATGCTTAATGTTAATGAAATAGCCAGTGGACATGATTATTGTCACGTTACAGGACTTGCAGTCAGTCCGGATAACAGATTACTGGCATTTGGCGTCGATACAGTGAGTCGCAGATTATATACAATTCGGTTCAAAAGCCTTGAAACCGGAGAAATGCTGCCGGATATAATTGAAAATACCATAGGGTATGTGGCATGGGCCAATGATAATGAAACTGTTTTTTACTCTCAGAAAGATATTACCACGTTAAGGCCGTTTAAAATATTACGTCATAAAATGGGTACATCTACCGGCAACGATTATACTGTGTTTGAAGAGAAAGATGAAACCTACGATGCATACGTGTATAAAACAAAATCAAAAGAATATATTATCATTTCATCATCATCTACTTTATCAGATGAATATCGTTTTTGCAGGGCGGATAAACCTGAGGCTGAATTCAGACTTTTTCATCCGCGTGAACGTGAACTTGAGTATGATATTGACCATTTTGGTGACCATTTTTATATCCGGACAAATTTTAATGCAAAGAATTTCAGGTTGATGGAAACCCCGGTAAGCAACACCGCCAAAAGCTCATGGAAAGAAGTAATTCCTCATCGCGATACGGTATTGCTTGAAAATTTTGAATTATTTACGCAATATATGGTGCTTGAGGAAAGGATTAACGGACTTACCCGGTTCAGGGTTATCAATATGCTCAATAAATCGGAATACTATATTGACCTCAGGGAGCAGGCATATACTGCATGGTTTTCATATAATCCAGAATTTAATACAGAAATACTGCGTTATGGTTATTCCTCGATGACAACGCCTACTTCAACTTATGATTTCAACATGAAAACAAAGGAGCGTGTATTATTAAAACAGCAGGAAGTTGTAGGTGGCTTTAACCCCGATGATTATTTTGCAGAAAGGATTTTCGCAACTGCCTCTGATGGTGCCAGAATACCGGTTTCATTGGTATATCGGAAAGGAATCAAAAAAGACGGTACTAATCCGTTGTTACTATATGGATATGGGGCATACGGTTATACCACCGACCCGTCGTTTAGTTCTGTAAGGCTTAGTCTGCTTGATCGGGGATTTATATATGCCGTTGCTCATGTGAGGGGTGAACAGATCCTGGGAAGGGGCTGGTATGAAGACGGAAAATTGCTGAAAAAGAAAAATACCTTTACTGATTTTATCAGTTGTGCTGAATATCTGATTAATGAAAAATATACTTCTTCTGAAAAACTTATGGCATATGGTGGAAGTGCAGGAGGCTTGCTAATCGGGGCAGTTGTTAACATGCGTCCTGAATTATTCAAAGGAGTAATTGCTGCCGTACCTTTTGTTGATGTCGTAACAACAATGCTCGATGATAAAATACCGCTTACTACCGGTGAATATGACGAATGGGGCAATCCCGACATTAAGGAATATTATGATTACATGCTCTCATATTCACCGTATGATAATGTTGAGAAAAAGGACTATCCCAATATGCTCGTAACCACCGGGCTGCATGATTCACAGGTACAATACTGGGAACCTGCAAAATGGGTAGCTAAATTAAGAGACATGAAAACTGATAAAAACTTGTTGCTGCTTTATACAAATATGGAAACAGGTCACAGTGGTGCATCAGGCCGGTTTGAAACCCATCGTGAAACCGCACTGGAATATGCTTTTTTGTTAAAATTGATGGGAATAAAAAATTAGGCCTTTTTTCGTTTTAGAGGAGCAATCCGGTTAAATAATCCGGGATTATTCAATTGCGAAGCGAACTAATGACTTAAATGTGACAGGGTTTGATATCCTTTCAGAAAAGCGATAACTATGATAAAACAGGATTAATGCTTCTGCATCATCATTTTACAATTCCCGAAAAGCCCATGAAGGCCAAAGAAAGTAATCCGGCGGTAATCAGCGCTATTGCAAATCCTCTGACACCTTTCGGTACGTTAACAAGGCTAAGCTGTTCACGAATGCCTGCCATTAATACCAGTGCCAGTGTAAATCCGAGTGCTGTGCTTGCTGCATATATGACACTGGATAATAAGGTAAAATCTTTCTTAATGGCAAGTAAGGCTACTCCAAGCACTGCACAGTTTGTGGTTATAAGCGGAAGGTAAATGCCAAGTGCCTGATAGAGTGGGGGAGCGACCTTTTTAAGGATAATCTCAACAATTTGCACCAGAAAAGCAATAACAAAAATAAAAGTTATTGTTTGCATAAATTCAATGTGCAAAGGCAATAAAACAAAGTTCCTTATTAAATAAGTAGCCAGGTTAGCGAGCGACATAACAAAAATTACCGCCAACCCCATGCCCACTGAAGTATTTATTTTACCTGAAACGCCCAGAAACGGACATATTCCCAGAAACTGGACAAGTACTACATTATTTACAAGGACTGCAGAAATAATAATAAGTATATATTCCATTGTTTAAAGTTGCTTTAAAGGTTAATCTTTGCTTTTAATTGATTAAATGCAGCAATTAATAAACCATAGGTTACAAAAGCTCCCGGCGGGAGAATAAAAACAAGCAGGGTTGAGGCCTCTTCACTGACAAGCCTGTAATTGAAAATTGAACCATTTCCAAGAATTTCTCTTACGGAAGCAAGCAAAGTAATAGCTAATGTAAAACCAATGCCCATACCTATTCCGTCAAAAACCGAAGCGATGACATTACTTTTTTGTGCAAAAGCTTCTGCTCTTCCAAGAATAATGCAGTTTACAACTATAAGCGGAATGAAAATACCCAGTGAATTATATAAATCGGGTGTATAGGCTTTCATAACCAGATCGACAATGGTGACAAAGGTGGCTATTATCACAATAAAGGCGACAATACGTACTTTATTGGGAATATAATTTTTTAACAGCGATATTAAAAGATTAGAACAAACCAATACAAAGGTTGTTGCCGCCCCCATACCAATACCGTTAATGGCAGCTGTGGTAACGGCAAGTGTCGGACACGTCCCCAGCACCATCACAAATGTGGGGTTTTCTTTTATCAGTCCGTTGACAATATATTTAAAATTACTCATATAATAATCATTAATATTTCACTGTTGAATCATTGATTATTTTATTTACCGCGTCACTTGCACGTTGCATTGCGTCACAAAAAGCCCGTGAAGTAACTGTTGCTGCAGTTATTGCATCAACATTTCCTCCGTCCTTTGATACCTTAAGGCTAAAATTACGGGGATTCTTGTCAATAAACTGGCTGATAAACTTTTTATCAGACATTTTGGTTCCTAATCCCGGAGTTTCTTTATGTTCCAAAACCTTAATATTAACAATGGAACCATCAGTCCTGAAACCTGCCATTAGTTCAATCCGGCCTCCAAAACCTTTTTCGGTATAGGTTTTAACAGCATAACCTGAGTTTTCATTACTGCTTTTAACCGGATAAACCGTAACGCCTTCCAATTGAAGCGATTCTGCAGTCGGATCATTATCAAAAGGCGGAGAAACCTGCTTTATAGCATTCATTTCTTTTTTCTTTGCTGATTCCTCAATGGGTCCTTTCGTTTTAAGGTAAACAACTGTAAGAAGTAGCGACATCACCATTGCAATGAGTGTCAGTGAAACAATCATATTTGGAAGTGTTGATTCAAGACGTTTACTCATATTTTAACCTCCTTTCCGAATCTTCCGGGTTTTATATAACGATTAATAATGGGCACAAAACTGTTCATTATAAGAATTGCAAAAGATACTCCTTCGGGGTAAGCCCCATAAACACGTATTATTACAGTAAGTAATCCGATGCCTATTGCATAGATTATCATACCTGTTCTGGTCATGGGTGATGTTACATAGTCAGTTGCCATAAAAATGGCTCCCAGCATTACACCGCCAGTAAGCAGGTGAAAAACAGGAGATGCATTATGCGCTGGGTCAATAATCCATAGTATGCCGGTAAAAGATGCTATGGTGATAAATATAAAAACCGGTATATGCCAGGTTATAATACGCTTATATAGAAGCCATATAAAACCGAGAAGTAATGCAAGTGCTGATATTTCGCCAAGCGATCCGCTCATATAACCCATAAATAACCGTGAGTTATCAGGTAATTTCTGGGCAAAATCAGAAATTATTTCTCCATTTCTTAATCCTTCTTTCAGTATTCCTAATGGTGTCGGACCTGTTAGCGCATCAATGTATTGCATTCTTGATTGCAAAGGGACAGGCCAGCTTGTCATTTGCACCGGAAATGAAATTAACAGGAATACACGGCCTACCAGCGCCGGATTAAAAGGGTTGTTCCCCAGTCCCCCGAATACCATTTTGCCTATGGCTATAGCAAAAATACAGCCTATCACAATCATCCACCACGGAAGATTTGAAGGCAAATTAAACGCCAGTAGTGTACCTGTGACAATAGCCGATCCGTCGCTGATACTCGATTCAGACTTCAGAATCAGTTTTTGAATCAGGTACTCTGTTAAAACACAGGTAATTATTGAAATTGAGGTAACAATGAGTGCCCCGATACCAAAAACAAAAAGAGAAACCATAAAAGCAGGCACCAGGGCAATTATTACTCCATACATGAGTTTTTTAACTGATTGCCCGCTATAAATATGCGGCGACGGTGATACTGTAACTAATTGCTTCATGCTGATTTTTTTCTTGACCGTATTATTTTGCCCACCTGCATTTTGCCAAGGCGGATATAATCGAGTAAAGGACGATTTGCAGGACAAATAAAACTGCACGAACCGCATTCTATACAATCCATAACTTTTTCTGTTTCAAGTCTGTCAAACAATTCGTTCTGCACCAATGGCATTAACAAATAAGGCTCTAACCCCATCGGACAGGCAGAGACACATTTTGCACAACGAATACAGGGATCTATTTTCTTTCTGAATGATTCTTGTTGTTGTAATAATAAAATACCTGACATGCCCTTGATAAAAGGTACTTCAGTGTTTACGATAGCTTTACCCATCATTGGCCCGCCAGCAATAATTTTACCCGTGTCTTCAGGAATACCGCCGGCAGCCTCTAATAAAACGGAAACAGGTGTACCAATACGGGCTTTAAAATTCGAAGGGTTAGTCAATGATTTGCCTGTAACAGTAACAACTCTTTCTATTAATGGCTTATTTTTCTGAACTGCTTCATATACAGCGTATACTGTTCCCACGTTGAAAGCTACAGCACCTACATCAATGGGTAATCCGCCTGATGGTACTTCGCGTCCGATCAGCGCTTTAATCAATTGTTTTTCTCCTCCCTGCGGGTATTTCACTTTGAGCCCAATTACTGAAGTTCCGGGATATTTGACGGATAATTTTTTAAGATGCTTAATGGCATCAGGTTTATTGTTTTCAATGCCAATAATAGCTTTTTCCACATTAAGAGCTTTCATAAGGATCTGTATACCCATCATAATTTCTTCACCTTTCTGAAGCATCAGGGCATGGTCGGCTGTAAGAAAAGGTTCGCATTCAACACCATTTATAATAAGAAATTCAGCCTTCTTGCCCCGTGGAACCGATAGCTTTACATGAGTCGGGAATGTTGCCCCGCCTAAGCCTACAATACCGGCATCAGCAATGATACTAATAATATTTTCGCTGCTTGAAGGAATTGAAGTGACAAGAGTATCAGTAAGGTCAATACCTTCAATCCATTCATCGCCTTCTCTTTCAATAAAAATTGCCGGTTTTTTGTAACCGCTGATATCAATACAATCATCAATTTTTAATATTTTCCCCGACACCGGTGCATGTACGTTGGCTGATACAAAACCATCAGCACGGGCTATTAATTGCCCGGTTTTAACTATATCACCTTTATTAACTATCGGTATGGCAGGAGATCCAAGATGCTGACTTAGCGGAACAATTACTGATGCAGGCAGAGGTAGTTCAACAATTTCTCTTCCTGCCGAGAGCTTGTTTTCAGGAGGATGAACCCCACCCTTGGAAAATGTACGCAACACCTTTTATCTATTTTATGTTTAACATTATATTCATTTTTTGTCATTCCGCTTTTTCAGGTTTACTCACAGCATCGCTTTCAGTGGCTTTTTCTTTTCTCAACGGGAACCCTGTTTCGATAATTGCATTTGTAGGACATTCCGGAACACATTTGCGGCAAAGCCTGCATTTATCAGAATCAATAAATGCAAGATTATTATTCATTGTGATGGCTTCAAACGGACATACTTTAAAGCATTTGGAACAACCTATGCAGGCAACGGCGCAGTTCTTTTTTGCTATGCCCCCTTTATCTTCATTCATACAAGCAACATAAATTTTTTTGTTGCCTTTCCATCGTTTACGAAGTTCAAAAAGATTTCTGGGGCAGGCCTTTACACAAGCTCCACAGGCCGTACATTTGTCGTCATCAACAACTGGAAGGCCCGTAAACGGATCCATATGCAATGCATCAAATTTACAGGCAACTACACAATCCCCCAAACCAAGACATCCGTATTGGCATCCTGTATCACCGCCGTACAATGCTGCTGCAACAGCACATGATGAAGCTCCGTTATATTGATTGGTCTTGGGCCGATACTCACAAGTACCGTTGCATCTGAGAACAGCAACTCTTGGTTCTTTTGATACGGCTTCCTTGCCAAGGATCCGTGCAACAGCTGTCATGGTCTCGTTTCCGCCAACAGGACAAAAATGACCATCAAGCGATGGTGCTTTTACCAGCGCCTCGGCAAAATTACGGCATCCGGCATAACCACAACCTCCACAATTGGCACCGGGAAGGCTGGCTTCTACATCATCAATTCTTGGATCTTCATAAACCTTGAAACGCTCAGCTACAACATACAGAATAAAAGCAGCAACAAAACCCAGCAGGCTTAGCGTGAGAACCGTATATAGTATTATAGTGTTCATAAATTTTTATTAAGACTTATGTAACGAGAATGAAAACTTATTGCTAATCCTCTTGCGAAACAAATATAGAATGAAATAATATGGAAAAATAATTAAAATAGCCAGCAGGCCAACATAAAGCTCACTCAATCCTATGAATGTGAAGATAATAAGACCGGTTATCAGCAATAAAAAAGGTATCAGATATCCCAGCATTACGGCTTTTATTCCTGTTGCTTTTGAAACAGAAACGCTTACCCGGTCCCCTTTTGCATATTGGCCGGAATTATCATGGATGGTAATAACCTTTTTTTCTGTTCCGAAAAAAGTACAGCTTTCTTTTGAATGACAGGTTGAACACGCTGACAATTGCAATATTCTTACATTGACAACACCTTTTTCCGTGCTTTCAACGTAACCTTCCTGTTCTATACAGTTTGATGAATCCATCTCCTGTAAATTCCATAAAAGCTACAAAAATAATTATGTTAACCTAACAAAAAAAGATAAATGTTATAATATTTTAATTTAGAATGATTCTAAAAACATGAATAATTTCACCGAGGTTAATCCCTAAAAACCCAGTCAACGTATTTAAACATAATGTTTCCTCGACAGACAAAATCAAAACATTCCGTAATTTAAGAATGATTAGATTTTGTTATTAGATTTGGTAATTTATTACTTCATTAGAAAAACTTTTAAGTATTTCATCTAAAATCCTTTGGCATGGTTGTTTCAATTATCGAATTCCTCT
>CAZBCB010000059.1:0-10817 GCA_964489905.1 uncultured Bacteroidales bacterium | reverse complement strand
ATGGCATCGACTATTATTTCATGTATGGTGGAGACGCCGATGGGGTAATTGCTCAGATGCGTCATTTAACAGGTAATGTTCCCATGTTTCCGTTGTGGACTTTTGGTTACTGGCAAAGCAAGGAACGTTATAAAAGTCAGGACGAGATTGTTGGAGTTGTTAAAAAATATCGTGAATCGGGCGTGCCGCTCGATGGTATTATCCAGGATTGGCAATATTGGGGAAATAATTATTTGTGGAATGCCATGGAATTTCTCAACGCCGAATTTTACGATCCTCAAAAAATGGTCAATGATATTCATGCCATGAATGCCCATATAATTATTTCGATATGGAATTCATTTGGTCCCATGACAAAACAGTACAGGGAATTGGATAGCATCGGAGCCCTTATGAATTTTAGCACCTGGCCCCAATCCGGTTCTGATAAATGGCCTCCGCGACTGGATTATCCGTCGGGTGTGAGAGTGTATGATGCGTATCATCCTCAGGCTCGTGATATTTATTGGAAATATCTTAAAGATGGATTGTTTTCGCTCGGTATTGATGGTTGGTGGATTGATTCGTCAGAACCCGATCATATGCAATTTAAAGAAAGCGATTTTGATAATCCAACATACCTGAATTCTTTTCGTAGTGTACGCAATGCATATCCTTTAATGACTGTTGGCGGAGTATATGATCATCAACGTGCCGAGACTTCAGCAAAACGTGTTTTTATTCTTACCCGTTCGGCATTTGCCGGTCAACAGCGATACGGAGCTAATACCTGGTCGGGCGATGTAGTGGCTTCGTGGGAAGCTTTAAAAAATCAGATCTCAGCCGGACTTAATTTTTCGTTGTGCGGCATCCCCTATTGGAATTCCGATATTGGCGGATTCTTTCTCTGGAACTTTCCTAAAAAACTTGAAGATCCTAATTATCGAGAGCTCTATACTCGCTGGATTCAATTTGGTGCCTTTTGCCCCATGATGCGTTCGCACGGAACCGATGCACCCCGCGAAATATACCAATTTGGCAAAAAAGGCGAAAAAGTTTACGATGCCATTGAAAAAGCTATCAATTTGCGATATCTGTTACTACCATACATTTATGCTACTGCATGGGATGTTACAGCCAATCACTCAACCATGATGCGTGCTCTGGTAATGGATTTTCCTGCCGACGCATATGCTATTAAACTTAACGATGAATATATGTTTGGTAAATCCATACTTGTTTGTCCGGTTACCGAACCCATGTATTCAAAAGATGGAAAGGAAGATTTCAGCATTGTAAAAACAAAGAATGTATATCTGCCCAAAGGATCAGATTGGTATGACTTCTGGACAGGTGAAAAGTTTGAAGGCGGAAAAACGGTAAGTAAAGAAACCCCATTGGATGTAATTCCTCTGTATGTGAAAGCTGGTACAATATTTCCTGTGGGTCCTAAGGTTCAGTATGCCACAGAAAAAAAGTGGGATACCCTCGAAATACGCATTTACGAAGGAGCTGATGGCACTTTTACCCTGTATGAAGACGAAGGCGATAATTATAACTATGAAAAAGGAATGTATTCGGTAATTGATTTTACATGGAATGAAGCCAAAAAAACGCTTGTGATAAATGACCGGAAAGGCGAATTCCCCGGATTGCTTAAAGAACGAAAATTCAAGCTGGTTAGCGTTTCAACAGGCAAACAAATCTCAGATAAAACAGATAAAATAATTACTTATAATGGGAAAAAAGTGATAGTAAAATTTTAACTATTTACAAATGAATTACTTAAAGTTAGCCATATTATTATTCTTTTTGTTTTTTGAAAGTATATATAAGACCTTTGGGCAAAGTAATATTCCGCCTCAACGGCCAATTATTCAAACGAAATTTACAGCCGATCCGGCTCCTATGGTTTACCACGACACAGTCTTTCTTTATACTTCGCACGATGAAGACGATGCCTGGGGGTTTAAAATGATTAATTGGTTGCTTTTCACATCAACCGATATGGTAAACTGGCGAGAACATGGAGTAGTGGCCTCGTTGCAGGATTTTAAATGGGCCCGGCAGGATAACGGTGCATGGGCAGTACAATGCATTGAACGAAATGGTAAATTTTACCTTTATTGTCCTTTACATGGAGGAGGAATTGGAGTACTGGTGGCTGATTCCCCATACGGCCCTTTTAAAGACCCTCTTGGAAAACGGTTAATCGAAACCGACCATCAATGGAACGATATTGATCCTACACCATTTATCGATGACGATGGGCAGGCATACCTATTCTGGGGTAACCCCGACTTATACTATGTAAAACTAAATAACGATATGATTTCATTGGCAGGCGATGTAACAAAAGAACCATCAAAACCAAAAAACTATCAGGAAGGCCCATGGGTATGGAAACATAAAGAATTTTATTATCTGGCTTATGCTTCCACATGCTGTCCCGAAGGTATTGGCTATGCCATGAGTAAATCTATTACCGGTCCATGGGAATACAAAGGAATGCTTGTTGATGCTTCTGAACTCACTCGTGGTAATCATCCCGGAATAATTCATTTCAAAGGTAAACTTTATTGTTTTGGTCACAGTTACGATTTGCTTAAAAAAACCTCTTCGAAATTTTATGAACGGCGGTCAGTCGATATGGATGAATTTGTATATAATGCCGATGGTACCATTCAAAATCGTCATTACTGGTCGGTAGAAGGACCTGAACAGCTTCATCCGTTAAACCCATATCAAAGAACAGAAGCTGAAACCATGGCCTGGAGTGAAGGAATAAAAACTCAGTTTGAGACTGAATGGGAAGGTGATTTTGAATGGGACAAAGGCAGAAAAATTGCCGACCGGCTTTTTGTAACATCTGTAAATAATGGCGATTATATTCAGGTAAAAGGTGTTGATTTTGCTTCAGGTGCTCGATCGGTTGATGTATCAGTATCTCCACTATATGGTGGTAAAATGGAAATCCGTATCGATAGCTTAAACGGGTCTGTTATAGCTGAAATAATTATTGGCCCGCAAGGTGAAGGTGGAAAATGGAAAACCATATCGGCTCCTGTAAAAAAAGTTACCGGAATACACGATTTGTATTTTGTTTTTAGCGGCCAGAAAGACCTTTTCAATTTTGATTGGTGGAAGTTTAATAATTAAAAAATAATCAAAATGAATATTAAGCACGGAAATATAATAAAAGGGTTGATTCTCATTTTACACCCGATTTATTTTAGTGTAAATGCACAGAATCCGATTATTCAGACTCATTTCACAGCCGATCCGGCACCTATGGTATTTAACGATACAGTATATCTATACACTTCGCACGATGAAGACTCGACGGTGAATAACTTTTTTACCATGTATGACTGGCGTTGTTATTCATCGACCGATATGGTAAACTGGACTGATCATGGTGCTGTGGCATCATTGAAAGATTTACACTGGAACACAAGAACCAACGGGGCATGGGCTCCACAATGTATAGCCCGAAACGGCAAATTTTATCTTTATGTCCCCATTCATGGTGAAGGTATTTCGGTGCTTGTTTCCGGGTCACCAACAGGTCCATTTACCGATCCTCTTGGTAAACGCCTGATTGAAAGTGACCATCTCTGGCAGGATATCGACCCCACAGTGTTCATTGATGATGATGGACAGGCATACCTGTATTGGGGTAATCCTAAATTATGGTATGTGAAATTAAATGAAGATATGATTTCGTACGACAGAACTATTGGCGAAAACGGTATTGTCTCTGTAGAAATGACTACCAGCGCAGTCGGATCAAAAGAAGGGAAAGACGGGAATGTTCGTACGCTGTATACCGAGGGTCCATGGTTTTTCAAGAGAAATAACATTTATTATATGATATATGCAGCAGCCGGAATTCCTGAATACATTGCCTATTCCACAGCATCATCGCCTGTAGGTCCATGGACATTTAGAGGATTCATCATGGTACGTGCTCCTCAACTGGCGTTCACGAACCACGCAGGGATAATTGATTACAAGGGTCGGTCATTCTTTTTCTATCATAACCAGGATTTACCCCGTGGTGAAGGTTTCAGGCGATCAGTTTGTTTGGAGGAATTCACATTTAACCCCGATGGTTCAATTCCGCTCATTATTCCGACTAGGGAAGGAGTTAGAAAGAGCGTTGCTAATTTAAATCCTTACCAGAGAGTCGAGGCTGAGACCATAGCCAGTAGTCAGGGCTTGAAAACCAGCGGAAATAGAAGGACGGAAGTTTATGTCACCAGAATTGAAAATGGTGATTACCTTAAGGTACGCAGTGTTGATTTTGGCAATGGAGCTAAAGAAATAGAGGTATGTATAGCTTCGGCTTCAGAAGGTGGAATAATTGAAATACGCCTCGATAACCCTAATGGCGAATTGATAGGATCTCTTAAAGTCAAAAATACGGGTGGATGGGAAAACTGGAAGACATTTAAAGGAAGCCTGAGCAAAGTTTCCGGAGTCCATGATTTATGCTTCGTTTTTAAAGGAGAAAAAGGAGAATTGTTCAATTTCGACTGGTGGTATTGCAAGTAAAAATAATGATTTATGAAAAACGCATTTTTTAGTTTAATGTTAGTTTTTATTTCATCAATCCATGCTCAAAAGAGTGAAAAAACAATTCCATTGGAAAAAAATGCTGAAAAAAGCAACTCAAAACACATGTTCTGTTATACGAATCCAATTACCAGAGACACGGCATTATCGATGAGAGACTATTGCATCATTAAAGCAGGTAAGAAATGGTATTGTACAGGAACTTCACATCCTGTATGGATAGGACCAAACCCGGGGGTACGTTTGCTTGAATCAGATGATTTAGTTCACTGGAAACATCATTCATGGATTATTGATGCCGGAAAATTACCCCCCGATTGTCCGTACAACGGAAGATTCTGGGCACCGGAAATCCACTTTATAAAAAATAAATACTGGTTAACTGTCAATAGTGGCAAGGTAACGAAAGAAGATCCCAAAGGAATGCTTACACACAGTATATGGCTTTTCTCTTCCGACAGTATAACCGGACCTTATAAATTAATGAATGGCCCGCTTACCCAACAGTACAATAATGATGCAACCTTGTTTGAAGACGAAGATGGCAGGACTTACCTGTATTGCAGTGGAAATGGTCTTTTTCAGGCAGAAATAGATTTAGACCAGGGGATTTTAATCAATCCTCTTCAAAAAATCCTTGATAAAAAAAGTCCCGGAAATCCCGAATGGGTTATTGGTGGTATTGAAGCGCCATGGGTTATCAAAAGAGATGGTGTTTATTTCATGTTTTTCTCCTCATGGACAAGAGGTTATGAAGTTGGATTACTAAAATCTATGTCACCATTAGGTCCCTGGGAATTTGTTACCCGTGATCCCGTATTTGGCGCAAGAAAAAAGCAATTCAGACCCGAGTTGGCCAAACAAGGCGGATATGATTATCTTCAATTTCAGGATAGTGAAGATCCATACTGTGAAGCCGGACATATAGCTATATTTGAAGGCCCCGATGGCAACCCATGGATTTCCTGTCATTATACCATTTGCAATGATTTATCTGATTCAACAAAAATTGAACCAGATTCCTGGCAGATACTTTTACCACAGATGGGGATTGAACCATTACACTTTAATAATGGCATTTTTTATATAAACGGACCAACATGGACAAAACAGTGTATTGAATATTAACTTACAGTAATTATGTCAAACGACGGAATTAATTTTTCCAGTAAAAACAATAAAAAGCTGATATTATTGATAGCTCTCCTTGTTCCTTTTTATAACTATGGACAAATAGTTAAAAGTTATGAGCAACTGCATGAAAAAATAAATTTGATTCTTACCAATGGTAGCATATCAATTTATCCTTTAGCAGAAAATGCTTTTAGAATAAAATATAATTTTAATGATCAGGATAATAATATTCCTGAATTCATTTTTTCAGAAAAAACTGAAATAAACAATGTAAAAGTAAATGAACTTCCTTCTAAAATATTAATTGAGGGAAAGCATATTATTGTCATCGCCGATAAACAAACAGGAGTTTTATCTTATGCCGACAGGACGGGCAAAATTTTCCTAAGTGAAAAAGAAAATTCCCGAAAACTTCTGCCTTATCCTTCTGATAAAGAAAGTTTTTATGTAGCTGAACAAAGTTTCTTAACATCCGCTGATGAATATATATTCGGGCTAGGACAGTTTCAGGACGGACATTATAATCTTAATGGAATTACCCGTCATTTAACACAGGTAAACAGTCAAATTGCTATTCCTTTTATCTATTCGAGCAAAGGCTATGGTCTGCTCTGGCATCAATACGGAATGACCGATTACAATCCTGCTGATAATATAATTAATCTTGAACCTCAACAGATAGATTCAGAAGATCAAAAAACAGCTGAAGTTACTACGACCAGCGGAACTCATAAAGTATCACAAAATCAATCGATCTATACTGGAAAATTTAGTGTTCCCCAGTATGGTGAATATTCAATTTTTCTTGATTTGGGCGATATGGGCAATCGTCATTTCATTGCAATTGATGGAAAACCTGTGGTTGACATATCGAATTTCTGGCTTCCGCCTACAGTTTCAGCACTTGTTGAATTAAAAGCCGGAGAACATCAGGTGCAGGTCATTTGCAAATCTGATAATAAACCCAAATTATGCTGGAAGCCAAAGGATAATTACACTACTTTTCGTTCTTCACATGCTACAATGATTGACTATGTTGTTTTCCTCGGATCAGCCGATGAAGTGATTGCCTCTTATCGTTCCTTAACCGGACAGGCCCCGTTGTTTCCCAAATGGGCTTATGGATTCTGGCAATGCCGTGAAAGATATACATCAAGTACTCACCTCATTGAAACGGTGCAGGAATTCAGAAAAAGAAATCTTCCGATGGATGTAATCGTTCAGGATTGGCAATACTGGGGAAATAATGGGTGGGGTGTGCCCAAATTCGACGAAACTCATTACCCTAATCCATCTGATTTTATTAAGAAAATTCACGACCTGAATGCTCGTTTTGTAATATCTGTATGGTCAAACCCCGATAAAAATTCCGAAATCGGAAAATATTTTGTTGCGAATAATCTATTCATTCCTGATACCAAATGGCTCGACTATTTCAATCCGGAAACAAGAAAACAATACTGGAACACATTAAACGAAAATTTATTCAGTTATGGTGTCGATGGTTGGTGGATGGATGCTGTTGAACCCGAAAATGATGCATTGGCTGGTACTCATACATATATTGGCAATGGATACTTTTACCGATTAACATACCCGTTGATGGTAAGTAAGGCTGTTTATGAAGGGCAACGAAATACCACACTCGATAAACGGGTTTGTATTTTAACTCGTTCAGCATTTTCGGGCCAGCAGCGATATGGAATAATTAACTGGTCGGGTGATATTGGCGGCGATTGGGAAACATTCAAACGACAAATTGTTGCCGGTCTTAACTATTCAATGAGCGGATTGCCATACTGGACAACCGATATTGGCGGATTTTTCCGACCGGGGAACTCTCAATATACTGATAAAAATTATCATGAGCTACTCATCAGGTGGTTTCAATGGGGGGCATTCAATCCAATTTTCCGGGTTCATGGCTACATGTCGGAAACCGAACCATGGAAGTATGGTCAGCTAGTTGAGGAAATGATACGTGAAGTACTTCATTGGCGGTATCAGTTCATACCCTACATCTACTCTGAAGCATGGCAGATTACCAAAAATGGTTCAACCATAATGCGACCACTGGTGATGGACTTTGGTAATGACCCCAATGCGATTAACCAACCTTATGAATTTATGTTTGGACATTCTTTGCTTATTGCACCTATCGTTGAAGCCGGTGCCAGAAAACGTGAAGTATATTTACCCCAATCGGTTAATTGGTTTAATTTCTGGACAGGCGAAAGCATTGAAGGAGGAAGGAATGTTACAGTTGATGCCCCATTAAACAAAATTCCCTTATTTGTAAAAGCTGGTTCAATTATTCCCATCGGACCTGTTGTTCAACACACTAACGGGTACCCATCTGATACACTCGAAATACGCATTTATGAAGGAGCTGATGGCACTTTTACCCTGTATGAAGACGAAGGCGATAATTATAACTATGAAAAAGGAATGTATTCGGTGATTGATTTTATTTGGAACGAAGCCAAAAAAACGCTTGTGATAAATGACCGGAAAGGTGAATTTCCCGGAATGCTTAAAGAACGACTCTTTAATATTAAAAGAGTAAAGCAACAAAGCCCATCTGGGGTTTCCGATATCCTAAAGTATGATAAAATAATAACATATAAAGGAAAGAAAATGATAATAAAGTTTCATTAAAAATTAGCGCATAACATTAAACGACATCATTATTAACTAACACATAACTGCTATGAAAAAGATGAAGTATCTTTTAATTCTTTCAGTAATTATTTTAACACAACAACTGAAAGCACAGATTGAAGAAATAACCGTTGGAAATACGGTTCGTCAGATGCTGGTTTATGCTCCATCAGACATTGAGACTAATCGACCACTCCTGATTTCGATGCATGGTTATAATCAGGATATTAACTATCAGAAGAATCAGGCAAAATGGGAACTGGTAGCTAAAGAGAATAATTTTGTGGTTGTATATCCGGGTGGTATAGACCGTTCGTGGGATTTATCCGGTAATAGAGATATTGATTTTATTCTCACTATTATTGATGAGATGTATAAACGATATGCCATTGATCGGAATCGGGTTTATTTGTCGGGCTTTTCGATGGGAGGCATGATGACTTACTATGCTGCAACCAAAATTGCCGATAAAATTGCTGCATTTGCTCCTGTAAGTGGCTATCCAATGTGGGGAGTAAATACAAATAGTTCACGACCAGTACCAATTATTCATACGCATGGTACTGCTGATGACGTAGTATCGTATGATGGAGTGCAGAATTGTTTAGATGCATGGATTGCCCGGAATAATTGTCCTACTACACCAGTAGTGATTGATCCTTACCCCGCAGGAAATACTTCATCAAATGGGGTTTACTCATACTGGGGGCCGGGAACCGATTCGGTTGAAATAGTGCTTTTGACTCTGAAGGGTGTTGGACACTGGCATTCAAACAATGATAACGGAGTGCATACCAGTAAAGAAATATGGAACTTTTGTAAAAAATTCTATCTCGGCTTTGGAGTGCCAAAATATAAATATTCTTCAATAACTGACGATAATCCCAAACAAATCAAAGTTATTTTCACCTTACCTTTAAAACAAACCGATAGTATTGCTGGTTTTTCGGTAAAAGTGGATGGAATCGAGGCAGATATTGATACAGTATATTTAACCGATTCTGTTAGTCTGGCCATTAATCTTACTGATAATATCACTAAAAACAATAATGTTACCCTCTCATACCAGAATGGAAATGTAGAATCGGTTTATAATAAACCACTTGTAAGCTTTAATGATACAATAGTGGATAATCTTCTATGGGGATCATCACCCAGAATTATTGATGTTTCTACCAATGAAACAGGTGATACAATTTTGGCAAGCTTTAATAAAAAAATGCTATTACCCAATGATATTTCAGGTATAACGCTTAAAGCAGTATTTGAGGGTGAAATAGATATTCCTGTAAGTCAATTTTCTTTTTATGATAATGATTCTTCTGTCCTTGCCTTTAAATTGGATAGCATTGTTTATGCCGATTATGCATTATTTTTCAACTATTCCGGAAGTAATTTCTTTTCGGCCGACAGCGGTTTACTTCTGAATATAACCGATTTAAATATCAATAATAAATCAAAAGGCCTACCTGTCCATATTATCTCAGGTGGTCTCGAATCCAATGGTATCTTTATCTCATTGGAGTTTTCAAAACCTATGAGAATTAAAGATTATCAATTTCAACAGTTTGATCTCAGGGTAAACGGAAAAGTTGTTACAATAAAAGAGGTTTTAACGCAAAAGAATAATGTTAAGTTTATGCTAAGCAGAAATCTGTATTACGGTGATACCATTGTTTTAAATTATACTCCAGGTGATGTGACTGCCACAGACAGGGGCGAGCTTCTGGATATAACAGATTTTGCTATTGGAAATCCATTAGGCATGCCAACCTGGTATGCAATTCCCGGCAAAATTGAAGCAGAAAACTATGCCCTGCAATACGGTACTGATACAGAAACAACCAGTGACGTGGGTGGAGGATTAAATGTGGGTTGGACTGAAACAGACGACTGGCTGGTATATGCTATTGAAAACAATACTGAAGATACGGTTTATCAGATATCATTCCGTCTGGCTGCACAATCGTCAGGTGCACGATATGATTATTATATCGATGATAAAAAAATAGGCTATGTATCGGTTCCTTCAACAGGGGCATGGCAGACATGGAGATCCGTTGTTAAAGATATTATCATCCCCGAAGGTCAGCATTATTTTAAAATTGTTGTGGTAACCGGTGGATTTAACATAAACTATTTTGAAATTCAGAAAAACTTCGCAAACATAACAAATCCATTGTTTGAAAACCTTTGTATTTATCCGGATCCTGCTAAAGACTATATTGTCATTAAATCACCGGATTTTCAATATAACAGAATTGAAATTTGCGATATCTCAGGGAGAAGGGTATTTTACAAAAAACTCGCTTACCAATCCGAATTATTCTTGCCTTTGAATCTGAAAAGCGGGAAGTACTTTGTAAAATTGCTCAGTAACGAGGATATGTTTTCTTATCCAATAAGTATTAATCAATAATCCCAAATTCGTCAATTGAAAAGATCAATTGACGAATCGACTAACA
>CAZBCB010000058.1:0-10825 GCA_964489905.1 uncultured Bacteroidales bacterium | reverse complement strand
GGATGCAACACCGGATACGGGAAAATGCGTAAAGGTGAAGGACTGATAAGTCTCGGGCGTAGTTTTTTTTATACGGGAGTAAGAGGCCTGATTATCACCCAGTGGCCTGTTGCTGATAAATCAAGCGCCATGCTTACCAGTAGTTTATATTCATCGCTTTTTAAAGGTGAATCAAAAGACAGGGCATTACAAAAAGCAAAACTGAATTTTCTTGAAAATGCTGATCCCCTATTCTGTCATCCTTATTTCTGGTCGGGTTATATTCTTATGGGTCAAACAGATAAAATTTCCGATGGCAGAATAAAACCATTTTTAATCTTTCTGTTTATAATGTTAGTTGGCGTAACTATTATTATACTTATAACACAAAGGAAGAAAAAATTAAAGTCGCCTTAAAAGCTTTCTGGCCTTTTTTGAATAATAGTTTTCTGATGATACAAGTGGCAGGAGCGCTTCCCGTGCCTTTTCTGTTTCATTGGTTTTACAATATAAAAGCCCAAGATACCATCTTGCATGAATCTTGTAACCACTGTCACCAATATTAATTACTTTTTGCATTTTCTGGATTGCATCCTTATATTGATTAAGCTCCACAGCAATCATTCCGCTATAGAACAGGGCTGCAGTATCAGTTGAATCTAAAGAAAGTATTACAGAAAAGGTACTGTCAGCCTGATGCCATTTATGATATTTGTATAACAACAGTGCATGCTGCCATGCTCCGGCTGAATTTTCAATATTCCGGCTAATAATATCAGGCTCATATAACTGATAGTATTCAGCGAAAAGTTGATCACTCTGGTTTTCAGGATGAACAAGTAAATACCATGTAAGAACCGAAGCGGCTATTAATAAAAATCCGGCTGCAACACTGACAATCCATTTATAGTAAAATCTTTTGATACCCTTTTCTAACTGGGCTAATGATTCGTCCGGGGTAATATTTATTTCAGCCATATATTGATTATACTGCTTATTGAGTTTTTCAATAAGGCGAAAGAATGCATCATCAGCAATGGCATTATTAGTTTCCTTATGTAATTGCAATAACTCACGGAATTCTTTATCATTTTCAATAAGATCATTGAATTCCTTAAGTTCCTCATCGTTTAGCGTACCATCCAGGTATTTTTCTATTATCCTTGTCGTTTTCATCTTTTAATTCATTATAAATTGAATTCGACCTGATACGTTGAATTAGTGATAACTTACAACGGTATCTCCGGTTTTTCGTATGTTGTTCAGAGGAATAACCCATTATTCTTGTGATATTACTTATTGACTCACCACTCATAAACAACTTAAGGATTCGTTTACAGTCTTCACTAAGTTCTTCAAATGTTTTCCTGTAAAATATAACCCTTTCGTTGTAGTGATGCCAGCTTTCAATATCACTATCCGGATCTGTGATTTCTTCATCATTTTCCGGCTGAAGCACCATCTTTTTTCGCATCGAAATTTGTTTCAGCCAGAGATTCCGGCAAACCGAATAAATGTAGGTATTCAATGAACAACTCAATTGCAACTCATTTCTTCTTGCTTTCTGAAAAATAACCATCAGGGCATCCTGAAAAATATCCTTTACATCTTCCTCCGAGCCGTGATTTGAGAGGACATAATGCCTGACTGTTCCGAAACATCCCCTGTACAGTTCAAGGATTATCTCATCTCTGCCTTCCAACAGCCCGTTCAACAGAGCCTGATCTGAAAAATTGTAATTGTTATTCAATGTTAAATACCTAATAAACAAAAAAAGTAACCTTATATTCGAAAAATATTTTAATAAGTTACTAAAAAAATCATTATTAAAACATTTCCTTTACTTTTATGAACCTTTTTTTAAGTTAAACCGGTATTCATCAAGAGTAGTGCAGGTACAAATCAGGTTTCTGTCACCATAAGCATCATCAACCCTTCCCACAGCAGGCCAGAATTTATTTTCAGCTACCCATTCAAGGGGAAAAGCTGCCTGATAACGTGAATAAGAATGTCCCCAATTTTCGGCCGTAACCTCTCTTTCAGTATGTGGTGCATTTCTCAGCAAATTGTCATCTTTCTTTCCAGTGTGCTGAACCTCTTTAATTTCATGATATATGGCAATCATAGCTTCTATAAAACGATCAAGTTCCTGTTTTGACTCACTTTCAGTAGGTTCAATCATAAGGGTCCCGTGTACCGGGAATGAAAGTGTTGGTGCATGAAATCCATAATCCATAAGCCTTTTTGCAATGTCGGTTTCGGTAATTTCTGCATTGTTTTTAAATTCCCTGCAATCAATAATCATTTCATGACCGACGTAACCATTTTCACCTTTATACAGGATTGGAAAATAATTTTTCAGGTGTGCTGCAATGTAGTTCGCATTTAATATTGCAATTTTTGATGCCATGGTAAGGCCTTCAGCACCCATCAGACTGCAATATGCATGGCTTATAGTGAGAATGCTTGCACTGCCATACGGAGCAGCTGCAACAGCTGTGGTACCATTAATACCGCCGGTAGCGGCAACGGGATGCGTAGGTAAGAATTCTACCAGATGATCGGCTACGGCAATAGGCCCCATGCCTGGTCCTCCACCACCATGAGGTATAGCAAATGTTTTATGCAGGTTAAGATGGCATACATCAGCTCCAATCAGGGCAGGCTGGGTTAACCCAACCTGGGCATTCATATTCGCGCCGTCCATATAAACCTGTCCGCCTGCATCATGGATTATTTTTACCATTTCAACAATAGAACTCTCGAAAACACCATGGGTAGACGGGTAAGTAATCATCAGGGCAGCCAGGTCATTTTTATGGGCTTCAGCTTTGATTTTCAGATCATTGATATCGGTGTTTCCCTTTTCATCACACTTTACAACAACAACTTCCATACCTGCCATCGCTGCACTGGCCGGATTGGTGCCATGTGCCGAAGCAGGTATGAGTACTATTTTCCGGTTGCTTTCACCACGGCTGGAATGATATTTTTTTATTACCAGCAAACCGGCATACTCACCGGCAGCACCTGAATTAGGCTGAAAAGAAACAGCGGCAAAGCCTGTAATTTCTTTAAGAAAATGTTCCAGTTCATTTATAAGCTGATGATATCCTTCAACCTGATCAAGCGGAACAAATGGGTGAATGTTTGAAAACTCAGGCCAACCGAGTGCAAACATCTCAACAGCTGCAGTAAGTTTCATGGTGCAAGAACCTAACGGAATCATGGAATGTGTCAGTGAAATATCCTTTCTTTCTAGTCTTTTTATATACCTCATCATTTCGGTTTCAGCATGATAACGCCTGAATATTTCCTGCTTCATAAATTCAGTACGACGTTTAAAAACATCGTTGAAAAAAATTTTTTCCTCTATCTTTTCAACAGGTTTAATGTATTTATGAATGGCACAAAGGAATACCTCTATAATTTTATTAAGTTCAGTCAATGTTGTAGTTTCATCAATACTTATCCCTATTGAATTATCACTGAAATACCGGAAGTTGATCTCATGGTCAATGGCAAATGATTGAACAGCCTCAACTGAGACATCTTCAGGCAAGCCGATGTGTAATGTATCAAAAAAATCAGTGTTATATTGCTTAAAACCCAATGAGTCAAGTTTCTGTGACAGCATTGCTGCTTTACTGTGGATGTTTAGAGCAATACTTTTAAGTCCGTCAGGACCGTGATAAATTGCATACATACCTGCCATGGTAGCAAGTAATGCCTGAGCAGTGCAAATATTTGATGTTGCGCGTTCCCGCTTAATATGTTGTTCGCGGGTCTGCAGTGCCATCCTGAGTGCATATCTGCCCTTTGCATCAACAGTTACACCTATTATGCGTCCAGGCATAAATCTTTTATAAGATTCCCGAGTTGCAAAGTATGCTGCATGCGGGCCGCCATATCCCATAGGAATGCCCAATCTTTGAGTCGAACCAACCGCTACATCTGCTCCCCATTCTCCGGGGGGAACAAGTAATGTAAGGCTCAGGATATCGGCCACAACAGCAACAGGTAGGTTACCGGCATGAGCTTTTTCAGCCATCTGCCTGTAATCCCTGATCATACCTTTATTATCAGGATATTGCACCAGTATACCAAAAACACCTTGTTCATGCTCAAAATCATGATATGAGCCTATGACCAGTTTTATACCAAGAGCTTCCGCCCTTGTTTTTAAAACATCAAGTATTTGAGGAAAAATATTATCGTCAGCATAAAAAGTATTAAAATTGTTTTTAATTGCTTCTCTCGGCCTTGCATTATATAGCATTATCATGGCTTCTGCTGCTGCCGTGGCTTCATCAAGCAATGATGCATTTGCTATTTCTAATCCGGTAAGTTCAGTTATCACTGTCTGATAATTTAAAAGTGCTTCAAGCCTTCCCTGAGAAATTTCAGCCTGGTATGGTGTATAAGGGGTGTACCACGAAGGATTTTCAAGAATATTACGCTGAATTACCGGAGGCATTACTGTACCGTAATAACCCATTCCTATATATGATTTAAAAAGTTTGTTTTTTGATGCAATATCGCGTAACCTTTGTAAATATTCATATTCACTTAAACATGCCGGAATCTGAAGCGGCTTCTTAATTCTTATCTCAGCAGGAATGGTTTTATCAATTAGATCATCCAGTGAAACGGCACCCGTTGAAGCTGCCATACTTTCTATTTCATGAGGCCTCGGACCTATATGGCGAAAAATAAATTGATTTGATGACATAAGCAATGCATATATAATTAAATAATGATTCGCAAAACTGAATATTATTGGTTATGTAAAAAAGGATTTGTATCATATTCAACCTGAAGTGTAGTTTTTGGCCCATGTCCGGGATAAACTATTGTTTCAGGGGGCAAAACCATAATTTTTTCTTTAATACCTTTAATTAAAGTATCATAATCACCTCCGGGAAGGTCTGTACGGCCAATACTACCATTAAATAAAACATCGCCAGCAATAAGCAGCTTATCATTTTTTGAATATAAAACCACACTGCCAGGAGAATGCCCGGGCAAATGAATAACCGACAGACATGAATTACCAAAAATTATCTCATCTCCTTCTTTTAAAAGCCGATCGGGAACAGGAGACATTTCAGTTTCAAATCCAAAAAATTCAGCATAATGAAGGGCATTTTCAATAAGAAAAAGGTCTTTTTCATGAAGGGCTATAGGAATGTTATACAATGATTTGACAGGATAATTGCCCGCAATATGATCAATATGTCCGTGCGTATTAATTATCAAAACCGGTTTTAAGTGCTGTATTTCAATATAATTTTTCAGTTCGTCTTTCTGCAGGTTGTTATTGCAGCCAGGATCAATAATAACACAATTTTTTGTTTCATCAGACAAAACAAACGTATTAACATAAAATTCATTAAAAACAAATGTTTTTATAGTAAGCATAAAGTGAATTAATAAAATTGATATTACTCCCTCCCTTTCAACATAGGAACAAAAACAAACCAGCCATGTTCATGTGTTTTATAATTTTCAGCATCAATTTTCTCAAGTAATGTCATAACCTGTGAGCCTGATTTACCAAGAGGCACCACCATTTTACCCCCCGGTTTGAGCTGCTGAATAAGTAAGGAAGGTATTTCAGGTGCGGCTGCAGTTATCAGAATCCTGTCAAATGGCTGAAAAGCCGGAAGACCATTATAACCGTCGCCATAAAATAATGATGCATTATATCCTAATTTAGGTAATCTCGCCTTAGCCTTAAGATATAAATCTTTCTGCCGCTCAATGGAATATACACGGGCTCCCATTTCAATAAGCACAGCTGCCTGATAACCTGAACCTGTACCTATCTCAAGTACTTTATCATGAGGCCGTACATCTAATAGTTCTGTCTGAAATGCCACAGTATATGGTTGTGATATTGTCTGTCCAGAACCTATTGGAAAGGCCTGATCCCTGTATGAAAACTTAATAAAACTGCTATCCATAAATAAATGCCTGGGTACTTTACGGATTGCTTCAAGTACCCTTTCATCACGAATACCTTTACGGTGAATCTCATCTACAAGCTTTTCTCTCAGTCCTTTATAAAGATAATCGTCTTCAATTTTTTGCATAGAAGTTTAAAACAAAACACATTTTTAACAAAAATAGTTGATAAGTTGAAGCTAAAAAAAACTTTCTTAATTTCTAAATATTTTATGTTTGTGAAAATACTTTTGGAATGATAAAGCTCGGTATAATAGGGCATTCGTTAAACATAATAAGTCAGTTACAGAAAGCGGTTCATCAGCATGACATTATCCTTTGCGGATACTTTTCAGAAAATATTAACAACACTGAACAAAATTACGGAACCTTGCCCGAATATAAATCAAAGGAAAAGCTTATAGCTGATTCTGATGCAATTATCATTGCTTCTGATAAAAGTGAATATTATAATACAGCGGTAGCTGCCCTTAAAAATGCAAGACATCTTTTCCTGCCTATTACTTTATTAAATACGGTATCTGAAGCAAACAAACTCATAAAGCTTGCCAATGAAGCCAATATTATCCTGAAAGCTTTCAGGCCTGAAGCTTTTTTTGCTGATCATTTCCGTGATTTTGGCATAAATGGAGGTGTATGGTTAATTGAAATGCATCATTTCACATCTATTCCGCAGGAAAATCAATCAAAACAAATGTTTTTCAACCTGGTTTATAATCTTGATATAATTCTCGGCTTAACGCATTCAAATATTGCAGGCCTGAAAGCTACAGGGCTTAATATGTTGTCAGACACACCAGATAATACACGTATTGATTTTGACAACGGATGTTCCGCAACCTTAACATGCAGTAATGCGTCATTAAAGGAAGAACACATAGCTACCATCGTGCAGAAAGATAAAATCATACATATTGACTTCGTGCATGAAAATGCAATGATCTGGAATGTCAGCAGGACAGGAAATACAAAACAGTCAATAAGTTCGGGTATGCATCATTTCAAAAAACCTGCAGGGTTATCAGAGAGCTTAAATTCGTTTATAAAACTGCTGAACGAAAAAAACCGCCTGCTTATTAATCCTGAAGATAATTTTAAATCCTTTATACTGGCACATCGAATTATAGATAAAATAAATAAAACAACCTCACAGACGGTATAACAAAATTGAAAGACTAACAGTAAATATTGATCAGATATTTAAATACATTGACAAAACTTATTTCAGATATTAAAACTTAATTATATTTTTGTGTTTTATCGATTAATAATTTATAATGCTCGATTAAAATCCCATTTTTGTCGTCAGAAAATTTCAACCAAGAAATAAAAACAGACTGAATGGGGATGATGTTTTTTCACAAGCTTGCAAATGGATAACAATGGATTGATAAAAAAAGGCATTAATGAATCAAACCGAAAATTTCAAAAGGCTTTATATATTATTTCCGATTTAATATCCGCTGCCTTAAGCTGGAGCCTTTTTTATATTTTCAGAAAATTATTTATTGAGCCGCAGAAATATGGACATCCAATAGCTATTGAATTTGATGCCCGTTTTTATCTTGGATTAAGCCTGATACCTTTTTTCTGGTTTTTTATTTATTATATTTCCGGTTATTACAGGGATGTTTACCGTAAATCACGATTAAACGAATTATGGCAAACTATAGGCAACACGTTGCTGGGTGTGATAATACTATTCTTTGCTTTAATTCTAGACGATATTATTCAGTCTTACTCCAACTATTACCTTTCATTCTTCACCTTATTTTCTCTTCATTTTGTACTGACCTACATACCACGGCTTATTATTACCACGCGTACTACTCACAGAATACACCGTGGCAAAATTGGTTTTAATACACTTCTCATTGGCAGTAATGAAAAGGCTGTTGAAGCATACCTCGATATAAAAAATCAGCCCCGCAGCAGTGGTAACTTTATTATTGGCTTTGTAAATATTAATGATAAGGCACCATATAAACTCGAAGAATATCTTCCGCACCTGGGAAGCCTGAGTAATATCAAAGAAATCATTGAAAAGTATAAAATTGAGGAAGTCATTATTGCTATTGAATCTTCGGAGCACGACTGTATTAACCGGATAATAAACAAACTCATTGATACTAATGTTGCCATTAAGGCCATACCAAGCATGTATGATATCTTAACAGGGCGGGTCAGAATGTCTTCCATTCTTGGTACGCCGCTCATTTATGTTTCGCACCAGCTGATGCCTGCATGGCAGGAAAATCTTAAAACAGCCATTGATTATGTCGGAGCCTCACTTGCTTTGCTGATTTCTGCACCTTTAATGCTCTTTCTGGCTATTGGTGTAAAATTATCATCAAAAGGGCCGATTTTTTACAGTCATGAACGGATTGGCCGTTATGGCAAACCTTTCACAATTTATAAATTCAGGTCGATGTATGTAAATGCCGAAAAAAACGGACCCGAGCTTTCTTCAAGAAATGATGACCGCATTACACCCTTTGGCCGATTCATGCGAAGAGCCCGGCTCGATGAAATCCCCAACTTTATAAACGTAATTAAAGGCGAAATGTCACTTGTAGGTCCAAGGCCTGAACGGAAATACTTTATTGATCAGATTGTAAAGAAAGCTCCGCACTACATTCACCTTCTTAAGGTTAAGCCCGGTATTACATCGTGGGGGCAGGTAAAATACGGATATGCCGAAAATGTTGATCAGATGATTGAAAGACTCAAATATGACCTGATTTATCTTGACAATATGTCATTGTTTGTGGATTTAAAAATTATCATATATACCCTGTTAACCATTATCAAGCGTACCGGAATCTGATTTACCCAAAGGAAATTTATGTATGGGTATATAAACAGGCCCGTCAGGCTTCAGTATGCTTTCGTAAAAGATAATCTCGGATATTCTGACTGTTCCAAATGAAGTGTCTTTAAATTGCCCGATGGTAGTGTTTAGTATTGAGGTATGCCTGATTTCCTTTATCCGTCCAATTGTCAAATGCGGTGAAAATTCTCTGTTTTCGGCTTCAAAACCATATTGCAATGTAATTTCATTAATAAACTTTGCAACATCTGAGAGCATCGCATCGGGCTTAATGCCAATCCACAATATCCGCGGGTTGTGCAGATTTTTAAATAAGCCAAGTGAAAACAAATGCAAATTCATACAGGGTAATTTTCTTATTCCTAACGAAACATCGTGAATAAGTGAACCAATAGTTTCTTCACGGGTATCACCAAGAAATTTCAGTGTAAGGTGCCACTGGTTATCCTGAATCCATTTGATTTTTTCATCACGGAGTGAGGCTTTAATTTCCTGAATATCAGAAAGTAACTTTTTATCAGGATGAATATCTACCGCAAAAAAGGTTCTTTTCATTATAAAATCATATTTAATTCTTAAAGTTTGATATTACCTGCATGATTAAATTATCTGGTTGTTAATTGCGTTTTATTAATCATGGAGATTGCATAATTTATGTAATTTAGTAAATAAATACATAAAAAATATGGGAACATCTAAAAGATTTGCCGTAATACTCTCAGGATGCGGAGCATTTGACGGAGCAGAAATTCATGAAGCGGTTCTCACCATGTATGCCATAGTTAAGAACGGAGGTGTATATGAAATTTTTGCACCCGATCGGCCGCAGCATCATGTTATAAATCATTATAACAGGCAGGTGACGGGTGAATCAAGAAACGTGCTTGCTGAAGCAGCACGTATAGCAAGAGGCAGAATTAAACCCCTCGCCGGTTTCAGGGCTGATGATTTTGATGCAATTATATTCCCCGGAGGTTTTGGTGTAGCCAAGAACCTGTCAGACTACCATGAAAAAGGTCATCGGATGACTGTTATCGATGAGGTATCGGCTGCCATTCAGCAAATGGTATCAAAGCAAAAGCCAATCGGAGCATTATGTATTGCGCCGGTTATTCTGGCTAAAGTATTGGGAAATGTTGATGTTACTATCGGTAATGATATGGAAACTGCCGGTGATATTGAGAAAATGGGAGCAAAACACCATACAACAATGCACGGCCAGGTAATTGTTGATAAACATTTTAAAGTGGTTACAACCCCTTGCTATATGCTTGATGCAAATATTGTTCAGATTGCCGAAGGGGCTGAAAATGTGGTAAAGGAAATGATAAAGCTTATGACAGGCTAAAGTAAGCCTTTTTCAATCATTATTACAATTTCATTGATCAATTTGTCCTCTCCTTCAGGATCAAACTCTGTTTTAAGATTTGACCCGAAAAGACGGGCCAGTGTCTGCCAGAGAAAAGCTTTAAAATTCCCCTGAAGGTCTTTAACAATATCATATGTAGTATGTCCGGTTTCACGGTCAACAAGCTTTATAAGTATCCGGCCCTGTGTTATTGTGAGCCTTTTTAATTCGTCTTCGTACTTTGATTTTATTTCAATCTCAACACTTTTTACATATTCTTTCTGTTGTTTCTCTGATTTCATGGTTGCCAGTGTGGCATCTACTTCCCTGAATTTCTGTCCGGCAATTTTGGCATAAGGATAAACACGTTTCACATTGTATATAAGTTTGCGGTAACGACGCATATCACGTGCATTCTTGAATTTTTTGTAGGGGAAAATATAGGCTTCATCAATAGATGATAAAAAAACAGTATCTCCCTTACTAATTATACCATATAAAGGTAACGGACCAGCAGAAAGCAAAACGGTATCCTGAGCCTTTATAAAGCCGGCGATAAATAAAAAAATAAATGATATAATAATTCTTTGTCTCATTAAACTTTTTCTATTAACAAAGCTTTCTCTAATTTATTATTAAACGTAATATTAAAAAAGAAGTTTACCTATTCCAATATCAATTTTATGCAAAAATACTACTAA
>CAZBCB010000057.1:0-10966 GCA_964489905.1 uncultured Bacteroidales bacterium | reverse complement strand
GCGATAATTGATGTCTTTCATTTTTTGAGCAAGTGCATCGATAAAATTTTGTAAGGGTTTTTGAGCCTGAGCCTGTAAAAACGGATTCAGTTCGGCTTGAAGAGTAACTTTTGCCCTTGTTTCTTTTTCTGAAACCTGTTTAAGTTGAATCCATAAAGTAAATGTATAGAGGCTTTCGCCGTCAGACATAAGTTTTATTAGTTTGTACGGCTCTTTTTCTGTAATTTTCAGCCCGATTTGTCCAATCCCCGAAATACCCAGCCTGCAGTTATCTTTGTTGAATTCCCATGAGCTCAAATTATCTTTAGGCACCATTGTTTCAAGGTTATTTAAATCAGACAGAAAATTAAATATTTTATCTTCATTTTCAGGAATAGTGCTGATATGACTTTCAATTCTCATCCTATAGTAATGATATTTTTTAAATTTATTCGGTATTCCAGGTGTCAGGATTTTGTCGCCATTCTAATAACACGGCAAGATTTTCCTTACTTATGTACCCTGTTTCGAGGGCAATACTGATCAACGTGTTGTAATTGCTTAGCGTTGTGAGCGGACAGTTTGCCTTGCTGAAATTTTCATCGGCCAACGTAAAGCCGTATGTAAATATTGCAAGCATGCCAAGTATCTGGCAGCCTTGCTGCCGGAGGGCATCAACAGCCTTAAGGCTGCTGTTACCGGTTGAAATCAGGTCTTCAATAACAACCACTTTCTGACCGGGGCGGGGGTCACCTTCGATCTGATTACCCATACCATGTTTTTTGGGTTCCGGCCTGACATAAAAAAAGGGCAGGCTAAGTGCATCGGCTACCAAAGCTCCCTGCGCTATTGCACCTGTGGCCACCCCTGCAATAGCCTCTGTTGATAAATATTTTTCTTTAATCTGCTTTATAAAGCTATATTTGATGTGATTACGAATTTCAGGGTAGGATAATGTTTTTCTATTATCACAATATATTGGTGATTTCCAGCCTGATGCCCATACAAAAGGTTTGTCAGGACTTAGTTTTACTGCACCGCATTCAAGTAAAAGGCGTGCAATTTTTTTCTCATTATTTTCCATTTTACAAATGTATAAAGTTTTTTTCAACGACAGGAAAATCTTTTTAACTGATGACTTTATCAGGACATTTCAGTTAAGAAATGGTCTCTTTTATAAATTTCAGGATACTGAGGAATTAAAAGAACTTTTGGAATTCTATCGTATTCTTAAAAAAATTGATCATCTCTATATTTTTCATCCCGACCTTGAAGAACTGCGTGAGGCTTTTCGTTCGTGTTTTAAAAACATTAATGCTGCCGGGGGACTTGTCCGGAATTCTGAAGGACAATATTTATTTATCCGTCGTCGCGGGAAATGGGATCTACCAAAAGGAAAACTTGATAAAGGAGAATCATTTGAAAAAGCTGCAATACGTGAAGTTTCTGAAGAATGTGGAATTCATGGCATGATTATTTTATGCCGGCTGATTTCAACATATCATTCATATTTATTTGGCGATGAACCAGTGTTAAAGAAAACACTCTGGTTTGAAATGCTTTATTCAGGGGAAAAGGATCCTGTTCCGCAAACAGTTGAAGACATTACAGATATACGATGGATACCTCCGTCTGAATTATCGGTTGTTACCAACGATACTTATCCGTCGGTGCTTGATGTGCTTAAATATGCCATGCTTATCGAAATGTAATTTACAAATCTCCCCTTGCGCGCATGGCTTCAAACAATTTCGTTTCAAAATTTTCTGAGGGTGAAGCTGCGGGGGAATAAATCAGTTTTCCGTCAGGACCAATCAGAAAATAGGTTGGATAAGCCCTGATATCGTATTCCTTTATTATTTCAGGTTGATGACCATAGTACAAAAAAATCCAGTTGTAGTCATTTTTACGCTTAAAATCATTGAAACTGCTTTCGTGAGGATCGGTTGATATGGTTACTATTGTCAGATATTTTTTATGTTTCTGGTAAAGCCGGTTGAGCAGTTCATATTCGTTTATGCATGTGTAGCTGTAACTGGTACAAAAGTTGAGATATATATACTTGCCACGGAGGGCACTTAGTTTAACCAGATTACTGTCGGCATCATATAGCTCAAAAAAGGGAGGTTCATATCCGGCCTGCAGGCGTGTAATTTTATTTTTTATCTGTAGTCCGATTTCTTTATGTATTGTAATTTTTGTTTTAAGTATCAATGAATCCAATATTTTTATTAAAGCACTCCGTGAAAAATCGCTCCCATAATACTCATCGTATAATGATTTTAATATAACAAGTTCACTAAGCGTATCTCCTGTAACGTTTTTATCAGCTGACAGCGTTTTAAGCAATTCGGAATAGCTACCCCACTGGTTAATATCATCATAAATTTTCTTTCCGTTTTCAGTTCTTGCAAGAAAGATGAAATACCTGTTATAAACCTGATTGAATAAGTTCATATAAGCAGGGTGAGAATACAATACCGGTTTTCCGGTGAAATATTCCTGTGAAATACTCCTTGTTTTCTGCTGATAAGCCAGAAATTTTAATTCACCGTATTTATAATATCGATATGTATTGAAATACTCATTGTTGCAATTTGTAAAATGTTTTTCGATGGCTTCGATATCAGTATTTATTCTACCTTCCTGTGGTTTTGCATAAACATTCATCACATGTTTTTCATAATAAGGATTATAGGCATCCTTAAACATCATTATTAAAGTGTTAAGTTCATCTTCAGCAAAGTTTTCAATTGCAAGGTGCACTTCAACTGGCTGAAAGTAAGGATTAAGTATTTCTTCGGGCGATTTTTCAGTTTTCTGGGGTAAGATAATCTGATATTGTTTGTGAGGCTCAACCCATAAATACACTTTATAAATTCCGAGATAGGCAAAAATCTCAATGGTTTCATCCACCTGAATTTCAAATGAAAAATTACCAGCAGAATCAACAACACAATGACAAACAGGTTTTTCTGTCATTGAAATGTAATCGGTTATTCTGTAAAATGTTAGCTTATCTCCGGCATAGGTTGGTTCCTTGCCTGAAATAACCACAGGTTGTGCGCTGGTTTTCAGAACCAGCATGATGACTAAAGAGACTGTTAAAATAATGTTGCTCAGTTTCATCTGTAAATAATTGTTTTTTACAGGGCAGATAGCCTGTCCTGAATATCTGACGTGAAAATACACATGTAATGGGTTATTAGGCTGATTAAAACCTTTGGGGTAATTATTCATGTTTTTATTAAACGATGATTTACATGTGGGTTTCATATGTCGTGGTTTAATTACATAAAACGGTTAATTGTTAAAATCATTTTAAAATTACGATTTAATATTATAGTTGGATGGCAGAAACTGACTTGCATCTCCGCCCTGTTTTATTATTTCTCTGATAATGGTTGAATTTATTGGTGTATGTTGAGGTAAGGTAAGCAAAAAGACTGTTTCAATTTCAGGATACATTGATTTATTGACCTGAGCAATAGCTCTTTCGTACTCAAAATCAGCAGCAGTCCTTAAACCTCTTAATATAAAACCGGCACCGACGGTTTTGCAATAATCAACTGTAAGGCCTTTATAGCTGTGTACTTCTACTTTGTTGGTATCGGCAAATACCCTTTTGATCCATTCGATGCGTTTGTCGAGCGGGAAATAGGCTGATTTGGTTGTGTTAAAACCAATTGCAATAATTATTTTATCAAATATTTTTAATGCCCTTCTGACTACTGATTCATGCCCCACAGTAAACGGATCGAATGAACCAGGGAAAAGCGCTATTTTTGGATTATCGGTTGCCATATAAAATTTTCTTTATTACGATTTAGCAATTATTTCGAAAAGTGCTGCCAGGTTTTTTTCGACTCTGACTCCTGCAGTTATAAGTTTGTCATAAGGCTGATGACCTCCTGAAACAAGTATGCAGCGGCATCCAAAAGCTTTAGCAACTTCGTAATCATGTAAGGTATCGCCTATAAATATTATCTTGTCAGGGGCAACAGATGATTTATTAATCAACTGTTTTGCGATATCAAGTTTTCCTGTACCATAAAAGTTTATTGAGCCTGCAACTGCATCAAAAAAATGCAGGATATTATGTTTTTGCAAGGCCTTTTCAAGTGTCTGCTGTTCAAGAGCCGATAGAACAACCTGTTTTAATCCTTTACTTTTAAAATGACCAAGCAGTTCGACGGCCTTTTCATGCAAGGAAGAGGATGATTCCAAGCTTAAAAAATGATTGATATATTCAAAAGATAAGGCATCAAAATCTTCTGATCTTATATCAAAACCAATGTCAGCATAAAAATGAATAACAGGAAATCTGAAGAATTGCAGATACTGGCTTTTGTTGATTTTTCTTTTGCCTCTTTTTAGAAGCATACGATTAATTGATTCAATGCAAATGTCAATATCATTCAGAAGAGTTCCGTTCCAGTCCCATACAATCATTTCAGGTATAGTTATTGATGACAGCATAGAAAATAAGCACTGGTTTACATTGTAATTACTTCAACTCCGCCGAAAACAACATTTGATTCGATGTAAAAATGAGGCGCATCTGTTTTAAAGGAATCAGTATTATAAGTGATGGTGCCAAAGGCAACGGTATTTCCGTCGGGCATGCGCGAACCACCAAATACTGCTTCTGATTTAATTTTTACAGGGGCATGTTTATTAATTTTAATAATTGCTGCTCCGAAGACAACATCAATTTTAATTCGTATATTTTCATTCATAGAAGTATCCATCCCTGTAAAATCGTAAACAGCTTTCCCGAAAACCACATTGTATCCGGCCCTGTCTTTTGGCATTTCTTTGTAATTACGTTCTGAAAATATTGTTTCCCAGTCCTTTTTGGGTTTTTCTGTAATAATATTTTTCCCTATCAAAATTTTTATGCCAAAAAGGATGACCACAATGCCGATAATAACCCTGAACAGGTTGATATCAAAAACAACACGGAAAATAATTGCAATTCCGATAAATATTAAAACAAATCCCCAGAAAAAACCAGGTGCCATTTTCATAAGTTTTAATTTAATAATTGTGTGAAAGACAATTTATGCGAAAGTTAAAGAATTGTTTTTTAAGTAATGATAATTTACTCAAAAATCTGTGGGTTATCCACTTTTTCATCCAGCAATGCTAAATTAAGAACTTGCATAATATTGTCAACGTAGTGAAAAGTAAGGCCTTTAATATAAATATCTTTTATTTCGGCTATATCCTTACGATTTTCTTCTGAAAGAATTATTTCTTTAATATTGGCTCTTTTGGCAGCAAGGATTTTTTCCTTGATTCCCCCAACGGGTAATACTTTACCACGTAGTGTAATTTCACCTGTCATAGCAAGGCTTTTTTTCACTTTACGCTGCGTGACAGCTGAGGCAATGGAGGTAACCATTGTGATGCCTGCTGATGGGCCGTCTTTAGGGATAGCACCTTCAGGCACGTGTATATGAACGTTCCAGTTTTCAAAAAGAGTTGGTTTCACATTAAGCAAATCGCTGTGTGATTTGATATATTCAAGGGCTATTATGGCTGATTCTTTCATAACATCGCCAAGATTTCCGGTAAGTGTCAGATTGCCTTTTCCTTTGCTCAGGCTTGTCTCAACAAACAAAATTTCACCTCCGGTTGCTGTCCATGCCAGGCCGGTTACTACGCCTGCCATATCATTACCCTGATATTTGTCCTTGAGGTATTTTGGCTGGCCCAGAATAGCCTTAATATCATCCAATGTAGGGCTTGTGTTATATGATTCCTGCAAGGCAACTTTCATGGCTGTTACCCTGCATATTTTGGCAATTTGTTTATCGAGTTCACGAACACCGGATTCACGTGTATAATTGTCAATAATATATTCGACAACATTTTTTGTCAGCCTCAGGTGTTTTTTGGTCAGCCCGTGATTTTTGAGCTCTTTGGGAATAAGGTGGTGTAAAGCTATTTCAACTTTTTCTTCAAGGATATAGCCCGGAATGTTGATAAGTTCCATCCTGTCGAGCAGTGCAGGGCTGATAGTGCTGGTTGTGTTGGCGGTGGCAATAAACAAAACCTTTGAAAGGTCGTATTCAAGCTCCAGAAAATTATCGTAAAAAGTACTGTTTTGTTCAGGGTCAAGTACTTCAAGCAGCGCCGAAGCAGGGTCACCATGGAAATCCCGTCCGACTTTATCTATTTCATCCAAAACAAATACAGGATTTGATGATTTGGCTTTTTTAAGGCTTTGTATGATGCGTCCGGGCATAGCGCCTATATATGTTTTACGGTGTCCGCGTATTTCAGCTTCATCATGAAGTCCGCCCAGTGACATCCTTACATATTTACGCTTGAGGGCCTTAGCAACTGACTTGCCTAAGGATGTTTTTCCCACACCCGGAGGTCCCTGGAGGCATATAATAGGTGATTTCAGATCGCCTTTAAGTTTGAGCACTGCAAGGTGTTCAATGATTCTTTCTTTAACCTTTTCGAGGCCGAAATGATCTTTGTCAAGTATGCGCTGTGCCCTTCGTAAGTCAAAATTATCCTTTGTATATTCATTCCATGGTAGTTCAAGCAGGGTCTGAAGATAGTTTATCTGAACCGAATATTCGCCTGTTGCTGGATTTAATCGGTTCAGTTTGTCAACTTCTTTTTCAAAAATCGCATTAATTTCCTTGCTCCATTTTTTCTTTTTTGCTTTTGCCCTGAGTTCTTCGATTTCCTGCTCAAGGGGATTTCCTCCGAGTTCATCCTGAATAGTTTTCATTTGCTGATGCAGGAAATATTCTCGTTGTTGCTGGTCAATGTCGAGCTTAACTTTGTTCTGAATGTCATGTTTCAGCTCAAGTAATTGCACTTCGCGTGAAAGATATTGTAAAAGCAAGGTTGCCCTTTTTTTCATATCATTAGTCTCAAGCAGCTGTTGCTTTTCCTGCAGTTTTATGTCGCTGTTTGAGCTGATGAAATTTATTAGAAAAGATGAGCTTTCGATATTCCTCACCGCAAATGAAGTCTCGGGCGGGATATTTGTTGAAAGCTTGATAATTTTCAATGAAAGGTCTTTGAGTGAACCAACAATAGCTTCAAATTCAGGATCTTTAACATTATGTTTTGAATCATCAAGCGGATTAACCTTTGCCATTATGTAAGGTTCAGTGGATAAAACTTCCTCAAGCTGAAATCGTTTTTTGCCCTGAATAATAACAGAAGTTGAACCATCGGGCATTTCAAGAATGCGTAAAATGCTTGCAATGGTGCCAATTTTGTATAGCTGTTCAGGTTGAGGATCGTCGAGGTTGGGATCTTTTTGTGTAAGTGTGCCAATAATCTTGGTTTTATGGTAATAATCACGAACGAGCCTCATCGATTTGTCTCTGCCAACGGAGATGGGAATAATAACTCCGGGGAACAGGACAGTATTCCTTAGTGGTAAAATTGGCAGGCTTTCAGGAATTTGAGTCAGATTAAGGCTTTCTTCATCCTCTTCTGAAATAAGAGGAATAAAATCAGTATCCTCGTCAATTGGCGTAGCAATAAAAAACTCATTATTCTTCGGTGAAATACTCATATCAACAAATAAAAATAATTTTTGGACAAAATGTCAGTTATCATCATACAAACTCGTGGTCAGTAATATTCTCAATAGTTATGCCATTCTTTAAATACGTAACAATGAATTTCAATTTTAAGGAAAATACCCATTTATCATTTAAAATTTCTGTATTTTCTGGTTATTTCAAAAATATGGGCAAGAATTTTTTTATCAGTGTCACTTAATTTCAGGTTTCTTCGTTCCATGACCCGCTCTGCTGTTTCATATGCTTTGGCTAGAGTGAATTCAGAAAATCCTGAAGCGCCGCCCCATGAGAATGACGGAATAAAATTGCGCGGATAACCGGCTCCAAAAATATTGGCATTGACACCAACCACAGTACCGGTGTTAAACATGGTATTTATGCCACACTTTGAATGGTCGGCCATCATGAGTCCGCAAAACTGCAATCCTGTATTTTCAAATTTTTCGGAAGAATAATTCCACAGTTTTACCGGTGCGTAATTATTTTTAAGGTTTGAGGCCTCGGTACCTGCGCCTATGTTACACCATTCTCCAATGACTGAATTTCCGAGAAATCCATCATGTGCTTTGTTTGAAAAACCAAAAAAAACAACATTATTAATTTCGCCGCCGACTTTTGAGTAAGGCCCGATAGTTGTAGGACCATATATTTTGGCGCTCATTTTTACCTGCGAATGGTCACATAATGCAAACGGGCCTCTGATAACAGCCCCTTCCATTATTTCAGTATCTTTTCCAATATATATAGGACCGTTAGCGGCATTGAGAGTGACAAACTCAAGTTTTGCCCCTGGCTCGGCGAAAATACTATCAGCATTAATAACATTATTTGTTTTGCTTATTTCATCAGATTTTTTATCGGTTGTAAGCAACTGAAAATCATTATTTATTTCAGAACCGTTATGCTGGAATATTTCCCAAACCGATTTAAGGGCAAAATAGGTCGACTTAACCTGTTTTTTTGAAGAAGCTTCGAGTCTGGAATTAATTATTTTATTGAATGCTGATTTTTCGAGGCATAAAGCAATACTTAATTCTTTATCAACCAATTGTTCGCCTGGTTTAAGCTGATTTATTTCTTCAATCAGCGAAGAATTAGGGCAAACCGAACCGTTTATAAAAATGTTCAGGTCACCGGTTTTCATGGGATATTTTTCTGTAAGGTAACCCTGAGTGAGGTGAGAACAGGATATTTTAAGCCGGTGCTCCCATTTTTCACGTATTGTAAGAATTCCTATTCTGATTTCAGCAACCGGCCTTGTAAAGGTAAAAGGCAGGAGGTTATGCCATGAGTTGTCATCAAATAGAATGTAATTTTTTGTCATTAATTATCAGTATATGTATCAGGCTGTAAATATAAACAAAAAGCTCCGTCTTATGTTTGAAGGCGGAGCTGAAATGTTAATCAATATTAAAATATTTTACTTTTTCTTTTTATCATAATGGCTTTTATAGCGATTCATAAATTTATCAACACGTCCTGCCGTATCAACAAGTTTCATCTTACCTGTGTAAAAAGGATGGGAAGTGTTTGATATTTCAAGCTTTACCAATGGATATTCCTGCCCGTCATCAAGCACAACAGTTTCTTTAGTATTGATGGTTGAACGGGTAACAAATGTAAATCCGTTTGACATATCCCTGAAGGCAACCAGCCGGTAATTCTCGGGATGTATTCCTTTTTTCATGATTATTTCTTCCTTAATTAAAAATGGTTGGCAAAATTATAGAATCGTTTTTAAATTACAAAAATTTATTGTTCATTTTTTCTTGTTTTGCTGAATTTCTGGCTCTGGTTTGTGAATCTGATAAAAGTAGCTCCTGGATCAAACAGGTAACGATATGTAATATGTGTTTTTGCTTTTTCAGCACCAAACTGGCTATACATACGATTAACAGTCAGGTTATAATCGCCAACCCATGAAAGTTCAAGTTCTGTCATGCCCATTTCTCTCATAGCATTGGTTAGTTTAAGGTATAATGCTGTAACCACTCCTGTGCGCTGATATTCGGGTATCACGCCTGAAAGTAGAAGCCTTGCACGGGTTATAGCCCGTTTACGATAATATAATAACCTGAAAATATTAATCAGGTTGAGTTTGCCATTTTTAAGTTTGCGTAACACCTGATTTACGTCCGGGAAAGCAATTAAAAAGCCAACGGGCATATTGTTATGATAGGCAAACCAGATGGTTTTTTCATTTAGCAAAGGTTTGGCTTCCTTAAAGATACCGTAGAAATCTTCATAATTTAAAGGAGTGTAGTTTTCGAGAAAATCTGACCATACTTTATTATACATTTCAACCAGTTGTCTTAAATATTCTTCAACCCTGTCCATTTCGAGATGCTGAAAAGTGTACTCAGGCTTTTCAAAAAAATGTTCGGCAAATTTCTGCATCCTTTCAGGATAAGGTTTACTAAATACATCGTGGAAACTATATTGTTCAAAATAATTCTGAAATCCATAGTTTTCAAATAATTCTTTATAGTATGGGAAATTATATGGCATTCCGTAGCCCTGCTGCATGAAACCGTCCACCAATAAACCCCAGTAAACAAAATTTTCGCCAAAGTTAATCGGGCCATCCATAGCTTCCATACCATTTGAGCTAAGCCATTCACGGGCTGTTTCAAAGAGAAGGTTTGCTGCCTGCTGGTCATTGATGCATTCAAAGAATCCGATACCTCCTGTAGGCTGAGGATTGTGATATGCCTTTTTTTTGTCATAGAATGCAGCAATGCGGCCGATCAGGTTGCCCATATCATCCTTTAGAATCCATCGGATAGCATCTCCATGTTTAAAGCATGAGTTTTTAGCCGGATTAAAAATATTTTCTATTTCAATATCCAGCGGACAGGTCCAGTTTTTATCGTCTTTATAAAGAATTTTCGGCACTTTGTGAAATTCCTCTCGTGTCCGTTTATTATTGACAACTATAGTAGTCATAAATGAAACCTATTATTTTTAGAAACATAAAGATAATCTTTTTTCTAAATATCAAAATACTGTATTTTGTACTTATAAAATTGAATTCGGGATTGCAGGGTTAAATTTATTCTTATATTTTTTTTAAATACTGTGAAAGTATATTAAATTTGCCCTCCCAAATGGTGGTTGTAGCTCAGTTGGTTAGAGCGCCAGATTGTGGCTCTGGAAGTCGCCGGTTCGAGTCCGGTCTTCCACCCGAAAATCCCGTAATAAGAACGGGATTTTTTTATTAATAGGAATTAGCTAACAAAAAGATCAGACGGGAAGTCGAAAAATATTATGTATCACAGGTGCCAAAGAATTGGGATTAATAAATAACATTTAGGATGGGCAACCGGGAGAGTCCCTGTAAATTATGGAGACTTTATATTTTTAACCCAAAATCATCAATTAAAAAAATCAATTAACGTATCGACAAAAAAGATCTCATTATT
>CAZBCB010000056.1:0-11118 GCA_964489905.1 uncultured Bacteroidales bacterium | reverse complement strand
GGTGTTGGTTTTGGTTATGATTTACCAATAAAGTTTATTCATGGATTATACCTTGATATATCATTTATAAATTATTATTTTCTTAACCAATTTGATATTGAAAGTGATTATACACAATATATCCTGGGTTTGAACTACAGATTTTATGAAAAATAGCAAAAAAAGAAAAAAATCAGATTATGAATTCCCACTAAGACTAATAAAGTATCATACACCATGCTGATGAATATAAGAAGGCAGATATTATGGTTTAGCTTAAATATTTATCCCGGATTTGTCATTAGGAGCCAAGCGAACTAATGACTTAACCGGGTTTAACCTGATAAAGAAAAACTAAATTTGAAAACATTTATGGTTTCAAAGCAATAGTTATTTGTAATCGATTTGTCATTTTACATTGCATGAAACAATGCAGAAACAAAAGCCTGTCGCTTATTGGCAAATAGAAAGCAGTTACATATTTTCAGAATATTTAACAATTACTATTTATTATCTATTTTTTAATAAATTTGATTTTATCCTTTATATTTGTGCATTGAATATAAACAATACGTCATGAAAAAACTTCCTTTAATACTCAGTACTATTAGTCTTTTAGCTGTTGTTGTCTTGTATATTCTCTATTTCACGTCAGGGAAGAAAACAGGACATACCATATCTGAAGGTAAAAGTGAAAATGCCGGTATTTCATCTTCTGAAATTGTTTACATTGATATTGATACTTTGTTAAATAACTATAAGATGTATCTGGATTATAAAGGAGAATTTGAAAGGAAGGCCAGGTTATCAGAAGCTGAATTAACTGCCAAACAGAAAACATACCAGAAAGGTGTTAACGATTATCAGTATAAAGTTCAGCGCGGACTTGTTACACGTGCTGAAGCACAGCAACTTGAACAGCAACTGATGGTTCAGCAGCAGGATTTGCTGAAACTTCAGCAAGACAAACAGACAGAATTGGCTGAACAGGAACAGGTAATGATTGACCTGGTACTTAAAAGTGTAACCGACTATCTTAAAGAAATTCAGCCTGAATATAACTATAAGTATGTCTTTGCAAACCGTCTCAACAACGGTAGTATTTATTATGGCAGCCAGGAGCTTGATATTACAAAAGACATTATTAAAGGCCTCAACGAAAAATACAGCCGTATCCAGGAATCACAGAAAAAGAAATAAGCCTTATGGCATTTGCTGAAAATTACTTCAGCAAGCAACAGTTTTTTTATCCTCATATTTCTGAAATTCCTTCTGCAGATTTGAATTATGCAGTTGTAATACCTTCATTTTATGAAGAAAATATTATTCCGGCACTTGATGCTTTATGGGATACCGAAAGACCTGATGCTGCCATTGAAGTTATTGTAGTAATCAACGAGCAGGAAGGTACATCTGAAGAAATACATAAGGTTAACATCAGGACATGCGAAGCAATAGAAAATTGGAAAAAACAACATGAGGATGAAAGATTTAAAGTATTTTCAATTTTTGCAGATAATCTGCCCATACAACATGCAGGTGTAGGCCTTGCACGCAAAATAGGTATGGATGAAGCTGTCCGTAGATTTAATCAGATTAACAACCCCAACGGATTTATCTTTTCTTTTGATGCCGATTGTGTTTGCGACAGAAATTACTTTACTGAAACAGAAGCCTTTTTAAAAAAATATCCGCAGGCTGACGGATTTAACTTCTATTTTGAGCACCCCCTGGCAGGTATTGAATTTCCTGAGGAAGTGTATCAAGGTATTATTCAGTACGAACTTCATCTTCGTTATTATATTCAGGGGCTTCGTTATGCTGGTTTTCCCCATGCCTTTCACACCATAGGATCGTGTTATGCGGTAAGAGCGTCAACATACGTATCGCAGGGTGGTATGAACCGCCGAAAATCAGGTGAGGATTTTTACTTTTTACATAAAATCATTCCACTGGGTAACTTTTATGAAATTAACACAACACGTGTATTGCCTTCACCAAGACCATCAATGCGGGTGCCTTTCGGGACCGGTCCTGCAGTGCATAAATATCTGCAAACCAACAAGGAATGGCTTACTTATAATCCCCGATTGTTTGAGATTCTGCGTGCTTTTTTTTCGGAGGTTCATTTATTATTCAGGCTGGATGATGTATCAACTGAAAAACAGATTAAATCTTATCATTCCGTTCTGATTACTTTTCTCGATACTTTAAGATATACCGAGAATATTAAAATGATAAACGCCAACAGTAGTTCAGTTAACACGTTTATTAAAAGGTTTTTCAGGTGGTTTAATGCGCTGCAGGTACTGAGGTTTCTGAATTATGCCTCTGAAAAATTTTACAGAATGCCGGTTAATATAGCCTCAGTAGAATTATTAAAAATGAAAAATCTTAATATTCCCTCTGATATTAGTGCAATTGAAGTATTAAAGTTATACAGGGAAATGGAAAGGCAGGTACCCTATTTTATTCGTCTTCCACAATAATAAAAATATCTTCGTTATCTCTTTTCATCAGATATTGTTCACGGGCAAATTTTTCGAGGTTTTCATCATTGGTTTTAAGCTCATTGATCCTTTTACGGTCTTCTTTTATTTTCTGCTGGTAATATTCCTGTTCCTGGAGTAATTGTTTATATTCCCGGTTTAATTTTCTGCGTTCAAGCAAATTATTCTGGTCAAATAATAAAAGCCAGAAAAAGAAAATAATCGTAGTAAGTACATACTTATTTTTCAGAAACCTGAAATACTTTGTAGAAAGCAGTTTCTCCAGAAATCTGATCAGGTGTGTTAAACCTTTAGTCATAATATCTGTTTCTCCGGCGTCAGTATCTTTTCTATGCAAAATTAATTGTTTCTGATAAATACGTAGCAATTGTTTATTACCATTTACTATGATTTATCAACAAAAAAATTGTAAAGCGCTATACCCATTTGTTTTTACTGTGTCCTGATTCTTTAATCTTCATTTTTTCCCGGCAATGTCAGTCTGTAGTTTGCGGCAAATTTTTCAGAAATATAATTATCATAACTCAGGCAGACTTCGGTTGCAAATTCCACAGCTGTTTTTACAATATCCGCCCAGATAGTTTCACTGAGTTTTTTCAGGTCAGCCTGACTCACATTGTGTTTAAAAAGCGAATAAGCAATGCCTGCATTGAAATTATCGCCTGCTCCTATTGTGCTGACAGGATTTATCGATCTGACCGGATATTGTGCACTGGCTGAAGCTGAACGCAGCCATACTCCTTTTACATTAGCAGTATAAAGTAAAGCAGGGGCATTAACGCCGAGATGTTCATATACTTCATCCGCACTATTCATACCCATGATAAATGAAAAATCAACATTTGAGCCGCGCACAATATCTGCAAGTGCAATATTTTCGTATATCAAAGGCTTAAGTCTGGGTAACTCAGGCAGGTGTTGTTTTCTGAAATTCGGGTCATAAATTACAATTGCCTTTTTTTTACGGGCCTGTTTAATAAAATCCAATAATTTAGGCCTTACTTCAGGTGTTATGGCATAGATTGACCCGAATAACACGATGTCATCAGGTTGTATCTCAGGAAAATCAATATTGAGTCTTACGGTAGGATATATCTTGTAAAAATCATAGCTGGCATCGTTATTTTCGTTTAAAAAGGCCAGGGCAAGTGATGATTTTCCGTCGTAATACCTGTAAACATATTTTGTTGAAACATTATTTTCTTTCAGAAAACTGTCAATGAGGTTACCTACTTCATCCAGTCCATATTCTCCTATGAAAAATACGGGTAATTCAAGCCTTCCAAGCGTTACTGCAGTGTTAAGGCATGCACCTCCGGCTTTTGCGGCAAACGGTTGATTATTCTTAAAAATAATATCCAGTACTGTTTCTCCTATGGTGTATATTTTTCTCATTTTTTTCGCGTGTAATCAAGTAAAGCGTTGATATCAAGCTTATTAAAATCGCTAAAAAAATCAATAAGTTTTTTTACAATTATTGCAATGCCGTTATTTTCATCTGATTCAATATTCAGTGGTAAGACCGGGTCATGCAATGAAAGCCGCAGTAAAAACCAGCCGTTGCCTGTGTTCTTATCGCATGAAACCCTTATACCCTCATAATTATCTTTTGCTTTTTCCCATCCCTTTATATCACGTATGTGGTATTCCAAAGCTTCAATTACCTTTCGGCCATATTCAGCAAAATGTTCATCTGCTATTTTAATTCTGAATTCTTTTGCTTCAACAGGTTCTACAAGGCTTTCCAGTATTTTTTCTATATTTTCCCCCTGCTGATGCATTTTTGCAAGTTTAATAAGTATCTTGGCAATAAGAAATGCCCCATCGTCAAGAAAATAATTTTCTTTAAATGCTGCATGTCCTGAAGTTTCAATAGCCAGCCAGCAGGGTCGGCCTTCGTTATTGAGCCTTATGGCTTCATTGATTACATTCTTATATCCTCTTTTAAAACGGTGATGATAGCCGTTGTGTTTTTCGATAAAAGCTGAAAGACCAGCTGATGTGACTGAATCGGTAACAATATAGGTTTCGGGATGTTCTTCAAGGATGATAGCGGCCAGAAGGGCTATAAGTCTGTTACGATTAATGCATGCGCCATCTTTGCCAACAATTGCAGCCCTGTCAACATCGGTATCAAAAATAATACCCAGGTCAGCCTTATTATGTAAAACAGCTTGCTGAACTGATTTCATAGCTTCTTCGTCTTCAGGGTTGGGAATGTGGTTAGGAAAATGTCCATCAGGCTCAAGAAACTGGCTTCCGGTAGTATCAGCGCCCAGAGCCATTAGCACTTTAGAAGCAAAGAAACCTCCCGCCCCGTTTCCGGCATCAACGATAATTTTCAACCCTTTCAGGGGTGTATCAAAATATTCAGGATGATTTATATGATTTCTTATCAGTGTTATCAGATAATCTGCATAGCGGCTGACATAATTATAAGATCTGAGAGTGCCCTTGCCGGAATTGAAAGAAAAACCACCCTTTTCAGCAATAGAAAGTAATTCGGTAATATCTGCCTTTTCAAATCCCCCTTTTGAAGTGAAGAATTTAAGTCCATTCCGGTTAAAAGGCAGGTGACTGGCTGTTATCATCACTGCTGCATCGCATCGTGTGTGTTCATCAATGATTGACATGAACATTGAAGGTGTGGTAGCCATGCCAAAATCAAGCACGTCAGCGCCCATTGAGATAAGTCCTTTACAAAATGCATCTTTCAGTTCAGGCCCCGAAAGACGTGAATCAGTTCCAACAGAAACCAGCAGCTTATTATCAGCACTGAAATGCTTACGATACCATGCAACCAATGCCATCCCTAACTTCATAACCACATCAGGAGTAAGGTTTACAATTTCACCTTCCACACCGGGCAAAGCTATGCCTCTGATATCCGAACCGTTTTGTAGGTCTTTCCAGTCAAATGTCATGGCTATTTAAGATCTTTAGCGTTTGCAGCATTTTTTGATAAATAACCCAGGTAGCCCCCGTGATGCCTTTTGGCATAATCTGAAGCAGTAAAATTAATTTTTTTCATCAACATAACCACCAGCACATCGCCGATTACAGTCATCACGGTGGTGGATGTTGTTGGAGTAAGACCTAAGGGACAAACTTCAGCAGGTCCTCCGGTATGAATTGTAACATCGGCAATTCTGCCTAACGGGCTGTCAGGATTGCCTGTAATAACAATAACAGGAATCTGATTTACAAGACCTCTTGAAAGTTCATATAACTCAAGTATTTCCCTGGTTTTACCTGAATTAGAAATAAGCAATAAAATATCGTTTTTTGACATTACTCCAAGGTCACCATGTTGAGCATCACTCGGATGCAGGAAAACCGCAGGTGTTCCGGTAGAAGAAAATGTAGTGGCAATATTTAATGCAATCTGTCCGGCTTTGCCCATTCCGCTGGCAACAAGCTTGCCGCCGTTTTTATGTACTGCCTGATAAATAAGTGAAACGGCTTTATCAAAACTGTCATTTACCGGAATATTTCGGATTGCCTGTGCTTCAGCATTAAGAATATTCTGAATTTCTTCCTTCATTGATAATCCAAATAATTGGTTTGGAATACCAAAGATAGGAGATTTTATGGTTTCAAAACATGTGTTTAAAATAACTTTTTAAATGCAATAATATCATCCCATCCGCTATATAAGATATGCTAAAACAGGTAACTTATGCCTGCAAATGCGCCAAATGAAAATGGATGGACATTAACGTTCACACTTTCATTAATATCATTAATATAATAAATAAATCGCGGTTCAAAATTTAAAAAGAGATTTGTATTTAAAGAATATTCAAAACCAAGGCCTGCAATACTGCTATAATTTATTTTGTTTATGTCCGCTGTTTTTCTGTAAATATCACCGTTTTCATTTTCTATTTTTACCTTGTTACCAACCAGAATGTTAGCATTTACACCTCCTGAAATGCTCAGATTGATTCTGCTGTCAATAATTTTATATTTTAGTATCAGAGGTATTTCAAGATAATCGAAATATTGATACACCGGCATATTTTCAGGGGTATCATTACTATAATTATCTTTAACAGCGGTTGGAAAATCTAAATAACTTGTATTTAACGGGTCATTTTTTACTATGGAATTAGCATATTCATAATTATCCGAACCGGATGAATTAGTGATTATACCCGTTGAATTGTCTATTGCAATCTGATAGGCTTTATTACTGCCAAATGTAAATACCCTGCCATTATCAACATACTGATAATTGGTATTTACAAGCTTTACCTGTGCTACTTTTTCCTGTCCATATTTTGAATACTGAAGGCCTGTCTGAACAGACAGTCTGTTATTGGCTACGTATGCAAAACATATTCCTCCGGCATAAGCAAAAACACCTTTTTCATTTTCATTCAATACATTAATTTCATTACTGCTCAGCTGATCAGAGCTCAACATGCGGTAAGTGTACAACGGTGCAACCTGTCCTCCCAACATCCATTTTTCCTTTTGCTTCTTCTCTTCATTCAGAGCTTTCATCTCTGATATATTTTGCATGGCAATCAAATCTGTTTCTGAAAGATGAGACTCAGGTTTAGCTTGACTTACTGTAATAAATTCATCTTTATGTATTTCTTTAATCTGAGCTTCAATAGGTCTTATTTTACAAAGCTTATCATCTGAAAAAACCTGATAAATAATTACTTGTTCACTTTCATGATTATTTACTGAAAATGCTTCTTTTTTCAAAGGTTTGAACGATTGAATAGCAGTAACTTTTTCTGACGATCTTCCGGTAAGTTTATTATCATCGCTATAAACATTTGGTTTATATGATTTAACCGGCAGACTATCAAAGCCGGCAGCATCAGTCAGGTTATTATTTTTGTTATTTGCATGCATTTCAGTATTCTGTGATTCATTTACCTGACTGGTTACGGATTGTGTATCAATTGATCTGTGATGAGAATAATAGTAATAGTAATAGCCAACACTTAATGAGATTATCAGCATCATTCCGGCTGCTATACGGATAAGAAAAGCAATCATTCTTCTCTTGCGTTTATGCCCCAGCCTTTCGGCAATATTTTCCCATGCTTTGTCACCCGGGGGCTCCTCAAAGTACTCAAGCCTGTTTTTAAAGTAGGCATCAAAATTTTCTGCTGCACTTCCCATGGTTATATTGTTTTAACCGATTTCATGTAATACTTGTTCACTTTTTCCTTTAATATGTCTCTGGCCCTCGAAAGATTTGACTTTGAAGTCCCTTCGGTAATGCCGAGCATATTACTGATTTCTTTGTGTGAATACCCTTCAATGGCATAAAGGTTAAATACCATACGGTATTTGGGAGATAACTCCTGAATGAATTTTATCAGTTCACGTGCATCAATATCGGTTGAGAAATCCTCTGCATATTCATTGTTAATTTCTTTCACATTATCATGTATATTAATCACCTGGTAATTTGAACGATACTTTTCAAGTGCAGTGTTTACCATAATACGCCTCATCCAGCCTTCAAAAGCTCCTTTAAAACCAAACTGGTCAATTTTTTCAAATACTTTTATAAACCCGTCCTGCAAAATATCCTGGGCATCATCGTAATTTCCGGCATATCGTAAACAAACACCAAACATTTTCGATTTGAATAATTCATACAGTTCTTTCTGTGCAAGGGGGTTCCTCTCACGGCAGCCATTAATTATATGTTGCAGTGTGTCAGCCAATAGTAATTAGATAGGTTTACAAAATTATAATCTTTTTTACCATACTGTTCGACCCCTGTGCACTAAAATCTGATAGACAGATGTAATTTCATTACAAAAGGTTGCGTATTTATTCTGAATAATTATCAGGCAATGGAAATCAACATTCCGGATTCAGGATAACAGATGACGAATTTTGGAAGAATGGATACTGGTTTTAATTTATTGACAGCGTGGCAGTGTCATATTTTTATTCATGCTTATATCTGATGTCCGTTTATCAGTAATCAATCATCTCTCATCAGTCCTCTACAATCCTGTATCTGTTTATCCGGAAAAATTGTGATAACTAAAAATATTTATGTGCTTAAAGAAAAAGCAAGTATTCAAAAAAAATGCAAGGATGCTGACAAAATTTTAAAATTTATCTTATACACGCAACCTGATCTCATGATTTTTCATCTGATTGTTGAAAAATTCATAATAATTTTACTTTTTAATTCCGCAACCATGAAAACAAAAATTATCCTTGGCCTGATTGTAACACTTGTTGTTACTTCATGCGAAAAGCAGAATGATCATCCGCAGGATGACAAAAAGATAAATAATACTAAAACCACCGAACAGATAATTAAAGCTGATAACCAGTTTGGTTTCGACCTGTTTAAGCGCGTTATAGCAAATGATGATACAAAAGATAATATTTTCATATCGCCCACCAGTGTTGCTTTAGCCCTGGCCATGGCATACAATGGTGCTGAAGGCGATACAAAAACGGCTATGGAAGAAACACTCAGAAAAAACGGATTGACTCCTGAAGAAATCAATCAGTCATACAAAAGTCTTGTTGATGCGCTCATCCAACTTGATCCGAAAGTATTGCTTGAGATTGCCAATTCAATATGGTACCGGCATGATTTTGAGGTTTTGCCTGAATTTATCAACACTAACACAACATATTATAATGCTGAAGTAAGATCTTTGATATTTAATGAAGAAGCTAAAGACATAATCAATGCCTGGGTAGCTGATAAAACCCATGACAAAATTAAGGAAGTGCTTGATTTTATTCCGCCTTATGCTATAATGTATATTATCAATGCCATTTATTTCAAGGGTATATGGAAATCAGAATTTGAAAAAAATAAAACTTCAGCATTGCCCTTTTATCTTAAGGATGGTTCTGTTATTCAGGTTCCAACCATGCAGCAGCAGGATACGTTTAAATATCTGAATAATGATCTTTTTTCGGCCATTGAACTTCCATACGGCAATGGAAATTTCAGCATGGTAATCATGCTCCCGGCAAATGACAAATCAACTGATGATATAATTAACCAATTAAACCCTGAAAACTGGAGCAATTGGATAAGCGGATTATCCGAAAAAGAAGTTGTTTTGCATCTTCCGCGATTTAAGTTTGAATATAAAAAGCTTCTTAATGATGATCTAACCGACATGGGCATGGGTATTGCTTTTTCAGCTAATGCTGATTTTTCAAAGATTGATCCTACATGCGGGATGTTAATTTCACGCGTAATACATAACACTTATGTTGAAGTTAATGAAGAAGGCACAGAAGCAGCAGCTGTTACGGTAGTTGAATTTGTTGGAACATCTATCATTGATGAAGTTCCTGTATATTTAAATATTGATAGGCCTTTCCTGTTTGTTATCAGGGAAAAGGATACCGGTGCAATACTTTTTATAGGCAGGGTTAATAATCCATTAAAAAATTAACATACAATTCTGAAAAAGCATCTGCCCTTTCTGGCGAAATTATTAAATGCTGTATTCTTAAAAAACTTAAAATAATGCGCGATTGCATGCTTTTGCAGTCGCGCTTTATTGTTACCTTTATGAAAATCATTCTTGTTTATCCGAGATTCAACAGAAACACAATAAGTTTTTATACATGTTGTTTCTATTGACTAATCGAGGAAACCCCGACTTATCAAAATCTTTCACTCTGATATTTCGGATGGTTGGATTTTGTTTGTCGATTCATCAATTTACTTTATCAATTGATGAATTTAGTTTTATTATATTCCGAAGCAATCTGAATAATATAAATTTCAGCATTATTTGTGAATATAGCATGGGAGTTTAAATTCAGGTTATTACTTTTGTTTAAGTCTGAACCAAAAATTCGACTATTTTGTTTAAAGGATAAAAGCAAAATGAATGAAATTATATAGTAAAACATTTCAAAAGGCGGACATTGCTATTACCCGCTGGATGGCATCGCACGGATTGTTTTTACTGCGCCTGAGTATTGGCATTGTCTTTTTCTGGTTCGGGATACTGAAATATTTTGAAGGTTTAAGTCCTGCAGAAGGCCTCGCAATAAAAACAATAAGCACCATTACTTTTAACCTGATTCCCGATAAAATTATTATTTATGGCCTTGCCACATGGGAAGTATTAATAGGATTGGGACTCATTTTTAAGATTTTTCTGAGAGAAAGATTATTGTTGCTTTATTTGCAGATGCTTGGCACTTTTTTTCCGCTCTTCCTTTTCCCTGAAGAGGTTTTCCATATTTTCCCCTATTCACTCACGATTGAAGGCCAGTACATTGTAAAAAACATAGTGCTGCTGAGTGCTGGTATTGTGCTGGGGGCAACTGTCAGGGGCGGCCGACTTGAGGCAGGTGAATGAAATTTATCCGGGATTAGTCAGTAAATACATACTAAATATTTAAACATACTTTTTTTATTGACTTATTGAGGAAAGCCAATTTATAAAGCCCGAAATAATCAATAGGTGCAATACTATTGATTGTATGATGGTCATCTTCAGATTACTAATGACATGCTTATTTAGAATTTATAATTCAATATTTTTTCAATACGATGAAATAGAATTTCTTATTGATTATGCATTTCTGATGCGTAATTTATGTTCATTCCGGAATAGATTTTTTTTGTCGATTCGTTAATGGATTTCCT
>CAZBCB010000055.1:0-11159 GCA_964489905.1 uncultured Bacteroidales bacterium | reverse complement strand
GTAAAACAGGCAGAGTACTTGAAGTAATTTACAAGGAAGAAAGAGCCATTGTTGAGGGGATCAACATTATTTCCAAACATCCAAAACCAAATCAGAAAAATACTGAAGGTGGCATTATCAAAAAGGAAGCCCCGATACATTTATCAAAACTCATGGTGGTCGATCCGAAAACCAATCAACCAACACGGGTTGGCAGAAAGTTGATCGAAAAAAATATTTTGGTCTGGTATTCAAAAAAATCAGGGGAGGAAATTAAATAATGACTTACATTCCTAATTTAAAAAAGAAATACAAAGAAGAGATTGTACCGGCCCTTACCAAAGAGTTCGGCTACCGGACAGTCATGCAGGTGCCACGCCTTGAGAAAATTATTATAAACCAGGGAGTTGGTCAGGCAGTTGCTGACAAGAAAATTGTTGATATTGCACAGGAAGAACTGACAATGATCACCGGGCAAAAGGCAGTGCAAACCTACGCAAAAAAGGATATTTCAAACTTCAAACTGCGCCGTAAAATGCCTATTGGTGTGAAAGTAACTTTAAGAAGAAACCGCATGTATGAATTTCTGGAACGGTTAATATCAGTTGCTCTTCCGCGAATAAGAGATTTCAAGGGTATTAATACCAAACTTGATGGCAGGGGAAATTATACCCTCGGTATAACCGAACAAATAATTTTTCCTGAAATTGATATTGATAAAATTTCAAAAATCATCGGCATGGAGATTACTTTTGTAACCTCAACAAAAAATGATGAAGAAGCATTTGCTTTATTGCGTGAATTTGGTTTACCCTTTAAAAATATTAAAAAGAACTAATATCTATGGCAAAGGAATCAATAAAAGCCCGCGAAATAAAGCGGAAAAGACTGGTTGAAAAATATGCTGCTAAAAGAGCTCAGTTAAAAGCCGAAGGTGATTATCAGGCTCTTAGCCGTCTTCCACGCAATTCAAGCCCGGTACGCTTACATAACCGTTGTAAACTGACCGGAAGACCCAGAGGATATATGCGGCAGTTTGGTATTAGCAGAATTGTATTTCGCGAATTGGCATCAAAAGGGCTTATTCCTGGTGTAAAAAAAGCAAGTTGGTAAAAACAAAAAAAAAAATATAAAATGACAGATCCAATAGCAGATTATCTGACAAGAGTACGCAACGCCATCCATGCTGGTCATAAGGTGGTTGAAATACCTGCGTCGAATCTGAAAAAGAATATAACCAAAATATTATTTGACAAAGGCTATATTCTGAATTATAAATTTCTGGATGAGGGCCCTCAGGGGAAAATTAAAATTGCCCTGAAGTATCATCCTGAGACCAAGCAACCTGCCATACGCTCTTTGGAAAGGGTAAGTACTCCCGGCCTGAGAAAATATGTTAGCGCCGACGAACTGCCCCGTGTTTTAAACGGACTCGGCATTTCAATATTATCCACCTCAAAGGGCATAATGAGCGACAAGGAAGCTAAGAAAATGAATATTGGTGGTGAAGTATTGTGTTACGTATATTAAAAAAGAAACTCATGTCACGAATAGGAAAACAACCCATCCCCATACCTCAGGGCGTAACAGTAACCCTGAATGCTGATAACTCAGTAACCGTAAAAGGTCCGAAAGGGGAATTGCATCAGAAGGTTGATCCCGACATAAAAGTTGAGATCAAAGATGGAAAGGTTATGCTGACAAGGCCAACTGACCAGAAAAGACATCGTTCGTTGCATGGCCTTTACCGGGCATTAATTAATAACATGGTTATTGGAGTAAGCAAAGGTTTCAAAATAGAACAGGAAGTGGTTGGCGTTGGCTATAAAGCTGAGGCCAAAGGCCAGATACTTGAAATGAGCCTGGGTTATTCACACGATGTTGACATTCAACTTCCTCCTGAAGTTAAAGTTGAAACGCGTACCGAACGCAGAAGCAATCCTGTTATTACACTCACCAGTGCTGACAAACAATTACTGGGTCAGGTAGCTGCAAAAATACGTTCACTGAGGAAACCAGAACCCTATAAAGGAAAAGGAATTAAATTTGTTAACGAAGTATTGCGTAAGAAAGCAGGAAAATCTGCTGCAACCAAATAACTTCTAATTAAAAACGGATATGGCTCTTACAAAATTAGAAAGAAGAAAAAGAATTAAAATGCGTATCCACCGTCATATACGTGGAACAAAAGATAAGCCACGCCTGTCGGTTTTCAGAAGCAACCGTGGTATTTATGTTCAGTTTATTGACGATGCTGATGGCAGAACATTACTTTCAGTTTCTTCAAAAAATAAAGAAATTGAAAGCAAATCAGGCATTACAAAAATTGAACAGGCAAAACTGGTAGGCAAATTGGCAGCCGAAAAATCAAAAGAAGCTGGCATTACACAATGTGTATTTGACCGCAACGGATATCTTTATCACGGAAGAGTAAAAGCCTTGGCTGACGCTGCCAGGGAAGGTGGACTTAAATTTTAACAAACATGTCAACAGTAAGCATTCGAAGAGTAAAAACAACTGATCTTGATTTAAAAGACCGTCTGGTAAGCATACAGCGCGTTACTAAAGTTACCAAAGGCGGACGCACATTCAGTTTTTCTGCCATTGTTGTTGTCGGAAATGAAGATGGCATTGTAGGCTATGGTCTTGGTAAAGCAAATGAAGTAACAACAGCTATAGCTAAGGGTGTTGAAGACGCAAAGAAGAACTTGATAAAAGTTCCGGTATATAAGGGCACTATACCTCATGAACAGGTTGCCAAATTTGGAGGAGCCAAGGTATTGCTCAAACCTGCATCAAGTGGTACAGGCGTTAAAGCCGGAGGAGCCATGCGGGCTGTCCTTGAAAGTGTTGGAATTAAAGATGTGCTGGCTAAATCCAAAGGATCTTCAAATCCTCATAACCTGGTAAAAGCTACATTTAATGCATTAATTCAATTACGCGATGCATACACAATAGCCCAACACAGGAATGTTCCCCTTGAAAAAGTATTTAACGGTTAAAACAGGTTTAATTCAAGAACTATGGCAAAGATCAGAATTACACAGGTAAAAAGTAAAATCGGAAGTAACCAGCGCCAGAAAAAAACCCTTGAGGCCCTGGGTCTCAGAAAAACCAATGGTGTGGTGGAACATGAGGCAACCCCACAGATATTAGGCATGGTTGAGAAAGTTAAACATCTTTTAAAAGTAACTGAATTATAATATATTTTAGATATTTGCAAATTATGAACCTAAGTAGTCTGAAACCGGCAAAAGGGTCGGTTAAAAAAGAAAAAAGATTGGGGCGAGGCCAGGGATCAGGTAAGGGAGGCACGTCAACAAAAGGGCATAAAGGACATCAATCACGCTCAGGTTACAAAAGAAAAATCGGGTTTGAGGGAGGTCAGATGCCTTTGCAACGTCGTGTGCCCAAGTTTGGATTTAATAATCTTAACCGTGTTGAATACAAAGCGATAAACTTATCAACCCTGCAGACACTTGCTGAAAATAAAAAACTGGACACCATTGATGTAAACACACTCATTGAAGCCGGCCTGGTTTCAAAGAAAGATAAAATTAAAATATTAGGTAATGGCAAATTAACGCAAAAGCTTGAGGTTAAAGCTCATGCTTTTTCCAAATCTGCTATTGCTGCTATTGAGTCATTAAAAGGATCAGCTATAAAAATCTGATTAAATGAAAGAATTTATCCAGACCATAAAAAACATTTGGAAAATTGAAGAGCTTCGCTCGCGTATACTATTTACCCTGGGGATTTTACTGGTATACCGGCTTGGTTCAAAAGTTGTCTTACCGGGTGTTGATCCGGCAATGCTTGAAGAGTTCTCAAGGAGAACCACACAGGGTGTAATGGGACTTCTTGATATGTTCTCCGGAGGCGCTTTTTCCAATGCTTCAATTTTTGCATTGGGAATTATGCCTTATATATCAGCATCCATTATAATACAATTGCTTACCATAGCTGTTCCTTATTTTCAGAGGCTCCAGAAAGAAGGTGAAAGCGGACGCAGAAAAATCAACCAGATTACAAGATATCTTACCGTTCTTGTATTGCTGGTGCAGGCTCCTTCTTATCTCACACAAATCCCCTCTCAGGCAAAAGTCCTTAGTCCCACGATGTTCATGTTTTCGTCCGTGATCCTGCTTACTACAGGAACCATTTTTGTAATGTGGCTGGGTGAAAAAATAACCGATAAGGGTATCGGAAACGGTATTTCACTGATTATTATGATTGGTATCATTGCACGCCTTCCGTTTGCAATATTCAGTGAGCTTGAAGCACGCCTTTCAAGTCAGGGCGGTGGCCTTGTGGCTTTTCTCATTGAAATTGTGTTTCTTTTTCTTGTCTTTGTTATCAGCATTTTGCTTGTGCAGGGTACAAGACGTATACCGGTGCAATATGCCAAACGTATTATCGGCAACAAACAATACGGAGGTGTCAGACAATATATACCGCTTAAAGTAAATGCTGCAGGTGTTATGCCTATTATTTTCGCACAGGCTATTATGTTTCTGCCTCTTTCATTTGCGCGTTTCAACCCCGGCGGAACCATGTCAAAATTTGTTGCAGCTTTTGCAAATTATACCAACTTTTGGTACAACTTTGTCTTTGCGATATTAATCATACTATTTACTTACTTTTATACTGCTATCATTATCAATCCGACGCAGATGGCTGAAGATATGAAGAAAAACGGCGGGTTTATTCCTGGTGTAAAACCGGGAAAAAAGACAGCAGAATTCATTGACACGATTATGTCGCGAATCACATTACCCGGTTCTTTATTTCTTGCACTTGTAGCCATAATGCCTGCTTTTGCCAAAATTGCAGGCGTGCAGGCAAGTTTTGCCCAGTTTTATGGTGGTACTTCACTGCTTATTTTGGTGGGTGTAGTTCTTGATACCCTGCAGCAGATTGAAAGTCACCTTTTAATGAGGCATTATGATGGTCTTATGAAATCAGGGCGGGTAAAAGGAAGAGCAGGTGGTGTTGCTTCTTCAATATAATTTTTTACAATAACGTTCTTTGATGATTGCAATAAGGTCAGAAGAAGAAATTGAAATCATACGACAATGCAATCAATTGGTTTCAAAAACGCTGGCAGAAGTTGCCAGGTATGTCAAACCCGGTGTAACTACACTCGAGCTTGATCGCAAAGCTGAAGAGTTTATCCGTGACCATAAAGCAGTACCAGCTTTTCTGGGTTACAAAGGATATCCTAAAACGCTTTGTACTTCAGTAAATTACCAGGTTGTACATGGCATACCGTCATCATACCGGCTTAAGGAAGGTGATATTGTATCTGTTGATTGCGGCGTTTTATACAAAGGCTATTATGGCGATTCGGCATATACCTTTGCGGTAGGAAAAGTGACAGATAAAATATTGAAGTTGCTTAAAATAACATACGAGTCACTTTTACTCGGCATTGAAGCCGCAAGAGAAGGAAACAGGATTGGTGATATCGGAAATGCTGTGCAGAGTCATTGCGAAAAAGCTGGTTTTTCTGTTGTCAGAGAGATGGTAGGACACGGGATTGGACAATCATTGCACGAGCCACCCGAAGTTCCTAATTATGGTAAAAGTGGCAAAGGAGTGAAGCTGAAAAAGGGTATGGTGATTTGCATTGAACCGATGATTAACCTTGGCAGAAAAGACATTGTGCAGGATCCTGACGGATGGACTATAAGAACATCAGATTATCTGCCTTCTGCACATTTTGAACATGCAATTGCAATTAATAAAGGTAAAGCTGATGTGCTTTCCACCTTTAAATATATTGAGGAAGTTTATAAACTTGAAGGTTTCAACTAATAAAATATAATATGGCAAAACAACCGTCAATAGAACAAGATGGTATTATCAAGGAAGCCTTGTCAAATGCTATGTTTAGGGTTGAACTGCAGAATGGACATATAATTACCGCACACATATCAGGAAAAATGCGGATGCATTATATAAAAATTCTGCCCGGAGATAAAGTAAGGATTGAAATGTCACCTTACGATCTGACAAAAGGAAGAATTACATTCAGATATAAATAAAATATTACTATGAAAGTAAGAGCGTCAATCAGAAAGAGAAGTCCGGAGTGCAAAATTGTACGCCGGAAAGGAAAGCTTTATGTGATTAATAAAAAGAATCCAAAGTATAAACAACGTCAGGGATAATAATTAAAACATATATAATTTATGGCAAGAATTGTTGGTGTCGATTTACCTAAGAATAAACGGGGCGAAGTAGGTCTGACCTATATCTTCGGAATAGGCCGGAGTTCTGCCCGTAAAATTCTTGAAAAAGCTGGTGTTGACAAAAACATCAAGGTAAAAGATTGGACTGATGAGCACATTAACCGGATACGTAAAATCATTAATGATAATTACAAAGTTGAAGGTGAATTACGCTCTCAGGTTCAGCTCAATATCAAGCGGTTAATGGATATTGGTTGTTACCGTGGTATCCGTCACCGCCTTGGGCTTCCCGTGCGCGGACAGAGCACTAAGAACAATGCGCGTACCCGTAAGGGAAGACGTAAAACAGTTGCAAACAAAAAGAAGGCTACTAAATAAGAATTAGATTTATGGCAAAAAAAGTTGGATCTGCCAAGAAAAAGGCAGTAAAAGTTGACCCTGTTGGACAGGCACATATTCATGCCTCTTTTAATAATATAATTATATCCATTACAAATGGACAGGGGCAGGTTATATCGTGGGCTTCGGCAGGTAAAATGGGATTTAAAGGCTCAAAAAAGAATACACCTTATGCAGCTCAGGTTGCTGCAGCTGATTGTGCAAAAACAGCCTACGATATGGGCCTGCGCAAGGTAAAAGTATTTGTAAAGGGGCCTGGTTCCGGAAGAGAATCAGCAATACGTACCATTCATACTTCAGGAATTGAAGTTACTGAAATCGTAGATGTTACTCCATTACCACATAATGGTTGCAGACCTCCGGGAAGAAGAAGAGTATAATATTTTTATTAAGAATGGTTTGAATTGTAAATAATTTAAAAAAATGGCAAGATATACAGGACCAACATCAAAAATAGCAAGAAAATTCGGCGATCCGATTTACGGGCCAGATAAAGCTCTTGAAAAGAAAAATTATCCGCCCGGACAACATGGTATTAATAAAAAGCGGAGGAAGTTATCTGAATATGGCCTTCAGCTAAGAGAAAAACAAAAGGCCAAGTACACATACGGAATACTTGAACGTCAGTTTGCCAACATTTTTGATAAGGCTTCCAGAAGCAAAGGTGTTACTGGTGAAGTGCTGCTGCAACTGCTCGAATCGCGGCTTGACAATGTTGTATTCAGGCTGGGAATTGCCCCAACAAGGGCCTCAGCAAGGCAGCTCATCACACACAAGCACATCGTCGTAAACGGTGAAGTTGTTAATGTCCCCTCTTATACCTTAAAACCCGGTGATATTGTGGGTGTCAGAGAAAAATCAAAATCACTCGAGGTTATTCAAAAGGCATTGACGGGTCACCGCATTAGCGTGTCATGGCTTGAATGGGACGGAAACCTGATGGCAGGCAAAATACTGAACCGGCCTGAACGTGACCAGATCCCTGAAACCATTAAAGAACAACTCATCGTGGAACTTTATTCTAAATAATCATTGAAATTAATATACTATGGCCATACTAGCTTTTCAAAAGCCTGACAAAGTGATAATGCTCGAATCGGACGACCGGTACGGAAAATTTGAATTCCGCCCGCTCGAACCTGGTTACGGCATTACTATCGGCAATGCCCTGCGGAGAATTCTTCTGTCTTCGCTCGAAGGCTATGCCATCACAGCAATCAAAATAGAAGGGGTGGAACATGAATTCACCAGCATCACAGGTGTAATTGAAGATGTTGTTGAAATCGTACTGAATTTAAAACAAATCCGGTTTAAAAAACTTGTTGACGATGTCCATGATGAAAAAATTACTGTAAATATTACCGGACAGGAAGTTTTAAAAGCCGGTGATCTTAACCGTTTTCTGTCAAGTTTTGAAGTACTTAACCCCGATCTTGAAATATGCCATATGGAACCTGACGTTGAACTTCATATGGATATTTATATCAACAAAGGCAGGGGTTATGTATCAGCTGAAGAGAACAAACCTGTAGATGCTGAATTTGGACTTATACCTATTGATTCCATCTATACTCCTATAAAAAATGTCAAATATTCGGTTGAAAATTACAGGGTAGAACAGAAAACCGACTATGAAAAGCTTATTATCGAAATAATCACAGACGGATCAATTCATCCAAAAGATGCATTAAAAGAAGCAGCTAAAATTCTGATTTATCACTTTATGCTATTTTCAGATGAAAAGATTACACTCGATGCTGATGAAAGAGCTGCTAATGAAGAGTTTGATGAAGAAATCCTGCATATGCGTCAGTTGTTGAAGTCAAAACTTGTTGACCTTGACCTGTCAGTGCGCGCACTTAATTGCCTTAAAGCTGCAGAAGTTGAAACACTCGGCGATCTGGTCAAATTTAACAAAAATGACTTGCTGAAATTCCGGAATTTTGGAAAGAAATCTCTTACTGAACTTGATGAATTACTTGAAAGTATGAATCTTTCTTTCGGTATGGATATTTCAAAGTACAAACTGGATAAGGATTAAAGTATTTTAACAGATTATTTGATTAATTTTTTTAAAACATTTTGCAATGCGTCATAATAATGCGATTAATCCTTTGGGTAGAAAATCGGCTCACCGGGAATCAATGCTGGCCAATATGGCATCATCATTAATCCTGCATAAACGGATTAAGACTACCACTGCCAAGGCTAAAGCCCTGAGGATATTTATTGAACCTATTCTCACTAAATCAAAGGCCGATACAACACATGCCAGAAGACACGCTTTTTCTTGTTTAAGAGATAAAAAAGCAGTTCATGAACTCTTTAAGGAAGTTGCTCCTAAAATTGTTGACCGTCCCGGCGGTTATACCAGAATCCTTAAATTAGGACATCGGCTTGGCGATGCAGCAGAAATGTGCTATATCGAACTGGTTGATTTCAACGAAAATATGCTGTCTGCAAAAGAAACTTCAACAAAAACAACACGTCGTGGCAGAAGAGGCTCAGCAAAGAAAAAACAATCAGAAGATGTTACCGCAAAAGCTGCTAGCACTGAAGCTGAAAAACAAGAAAACACAGAGATTCAGGATAATGCAACCGGCACAACCAATGCAGAAACTGAACCTGAAAAATAAATTATTTTTATTGACAATTTAAAAAGAAGAATTCAAGTAAAACAATAAAAATAAATTGCATTAAAATCAGGCTGATCAAATAGTGTTGATCAGCCTTTTTTATTCTGTTAACAGTGATAAAAGTAAATATTTCCTTCATGCTTTTGCTACTTTACAATTAGTTAAGTAAATTAGTTAGTTTAATATTCATGAATGAATATTACAAAAATAATGTCAATCAGATTCCACATTGTAATAATTAACCTGTTGATTACAAGGGTTTTGTTCTCACAGGAATTTCTTAATCATGAAATATTATCTACTGAAAATGGGTTAATAAACCCATCCGTTAATTCTCTCCTTTTTGACCTGAAAGGGTTTCTTTGGGCCGGCACTGATAACGGGCTATATCGCTACGATGGGTATCAATTTATTTTGCCAGGCCAGATACAGGCTAAAACCAACTTATCCAAATCAAAAAGAATTATTAATGTTCAGTTTGACAGGAATACCGGCAATATATGGTACTTAACCGAAGATGCTTTAGAATTTTACGACCGGAAAACAGGTACAATATCTGTATTTACCACACATTCATTTCGGCCTGATCAAAAAACGGATGAACCGTTTGTTGACTTTTTTATATCGGATAATCTTATCATTTGGATTTTTAATGAATCAACAATCTTTAAAATGACAGGTGGATTAAAAGTCTCTTCTTTTCCCATTCCCCGGCAGAATACAACAATACTTACCTGTATAAAAGGAGATAAACATGGAAATATATGGATAGGCACAAATAATGGCATTCTTGTTTTTGACGCAAACTCCGAAAAGTTTACTGAATTATTTTCGCAAAACACTGATTTCAGTTCCCTTCTTACAAATAAATATATTACAAAACTTTATATCGATAGTAAAGATAATTTATGGATCGGAACCCGCAACGGACTTAACAGATTTGACCCTGTTGATATTGATTTTGAAAAATACTACCTTAACCTCCGTTCCGATAATGAAATCCGTTATATCAGTGAAGATAATAAAGGCAATCTGATATTAATTACCAGTAAAAAGATCGCTTTCTTTAATCCGTTTACTGGAAAATTTACTTTCCCCGATTTACACTTATTAAATCAATCAGATATTACAGAATTTACATCTGCTGCTACCGATAAACAAGGTATTTTATGGATTGGCACAAATTACGGTATCATCAAAATAAGAGAAAAACCAGCCTTTATTGAAAATATTACTGTTGACTCCAGAAACGATATTAAATTACTGGAAAATAATATTTCTGCAATTTATGAGGGTAAAGACGGAAAATTATGGCTTGGTTATGTCAGTTCAGGTATTTCCTGTTACGAGGCAAACAGCAAAAAAAACACCAGTTATTCTTCAGGCAATGCAGATAACATAAATGCTTCTGCAAATACCATTCATGCATTTTATAGGAATAAAACAGGAGACCTATATGTTGTCAAGTCCCACATGATTCAAGTATTTAATGCTGCAAGCAATAAGTTCGAGCCCATAAATACTACCCTGCCTTTTATTGATCAGAATATATTCAGGTTATTTTCTTTAAATACAATTGCCGAAGATAGTGCCGGCAATCTATGGGTTGGCACAAATAAAGGTATTATTTATTTTGACAGGAAGAACAATTCCACGCAGATAATAAACAGTTTGAAAAAAGATCAGGATAGTTTGGTATTATCAACAGTATATGATATTGAAATTGACGGCTCAAATAATCTGTGGATATGTTGTGATGAAGGACTAATTCACTTAAATAATAAACTCAGACAATACAACCGTTTTACACCTTATGACAAAATGATGTTAAATACCGGCCATAAAAAGGTATATTCCATAGCATACGCAGGCGATAATATGTATTGGCTTGGCACATCTGAAGGTTGCTACCAGTTTGATGTTCAGAAAAAAACATTTTCAGCTCTTCCAA
>CAZBCB010000054.1:0-11170 GCA_964489905.1 uncultured Bacteroidales bacterium | reverse complement strand
ATTTACTAATGATGGTCATTAGAAAAATAAGGTTAATGACAAATTTGGGTTTATATAAAAGCAAAACTAATTTTTTGACTTTTTATGCTTTTATTTGTATATTTTCACCGTCAAAATCCGGCCGCTTTATGAAAAAACTATTTGTAACCTTATTGCCTATGGCTTTATTGTTTAATTGTGCGAAAGGACAGGATGAGCAAACTGTTCAGTCTGTTGACCTTGACAGATATCTTGGATTATGGTATGAAATAGCCTCTTTTCCGGCCAGTTTTCAGAAAGGATGCAGGTGCACAACCGCCGAATATCAGAAAGAACCGGGTAAGAAGTATATCAGGGTTATAAATAAGTGTTTAAAACTTAAACACAATGGCTCAAAATTAGTGGTTGCGCGGGGGAAAGCATTTCCTGTGAAGGGATCAAATAATGCCAAGCTGAAAGTTCAGTTTTTCTGGCCTTTTAAGGGCGACTATTATATTATTGAACTGGATAATAATTACCGGTATGCAGTAGTAGGTCATCCAATGCGTAAGTATCTGTGGATTTTAAGCCGTGAACCCTATATGCAGTCAGATATTTATGAGATGCTGGTGGAAAAGATCAGACAAAAAGGTTATGATATTTCAAGGCTGCAGAAAACCCAGTTCAATTGTGAAGACAAGTAAGATCGCAACATTGATTTAATGAGGAGAAAACAACTAAACATAGATGATGTCCGGAAACAGACAATTGATAATTCTCTGATTATAGGCTCAGTACTTGGGATAGCTTCATATATTGTTAGTTTACTCAGGTTTTTAAAAACCGGCTTTCATTTTTCTTTTCTGATTGAATTTTTTGTTGTTGCCGGAATCATCCTGGTTACCATATTCCGCAGGCGTTTGTCAACATCAGTAAAAACCTATGTATTCATTAGCCTTATTGCCTTTATTGCCCTGACCGACGTGATTAATTACGGCCTGTTTTCTGCGGCAAGGGTTTATCTGATCCTTATTCCTTTCTATGCCATTTTTCATTTATCATTAAGGCGTACATTATTTTTATTTGGTGTTTTTATTTTATGTTTTTTCATTATTGGATATTTATACCACATTAATTTTTTGAAATTGCCTCATACTCATGACCCTGTAAAACACATCACTAAAATTTATGCATGGATAAATCACGGACTTGCCATTGCAGTTGTTGCTGTTATGATTTTACTTGTTACCTGGCGTTTTCTGAATTCGTTTACCGGACTGATATCTGACCTGAAAGAAAGCAACAGGATTATTTCTGAAAGTGAACGCAATTACCGTGAGATTTTTAATTCGTCCACAGATGCAATTTTTATACACGATTTAAAGGGGAAGATACTGGATGTGAATAATGCGATGTTACAAATGTATGGATGCAGAAGGGAAGAAATCAAATATTCTGCCATTGAAGATTTCAGCTCAAATATTTTTCCATACACGAAGGAAAACATTGAAAAATTCTTTATAGAAGCCAGAAAGGGAAATAGTCAGATATTCGACTGGCATGCAAAAAGAAAAAACGGTGAATTTTTCTGGGTTGAAGTGGCATTAAAAAAAGCCAGCATTGCGGGCAAAGAACGTGTGCTTGCTTTTGTCAGAGATATCAATGAAAAAAAGAGCATGTCACTGGAGCTTGAAAATTATAAAAACAGGCTTGAAAAACTTGTCAAAGAACGCACTGCAGAGCTTGAAACAGCCAACCGGCAATTAATGGCTGCAAATAAAACTCTTGCTGAACAAAGAACTGAGCTTGAACAAGCGCTAAAAAATCTTAAAGAGACCCAGAAGCAATTAGTTCATTCTGAAAAGATGGCCTCACTGGGTTTGCTGTCGGCAGGAATTGCCCATGAAATCAATAATCCTTTGAATTTTATATACGGAGGTGTTATTGGGCTTGAAAATTATATTGCTGAAAATATGCATAACCATGTCGACGGTTTGAAACCATTTATAGAAGGCATAAGGATTGGCGTAAAAAGGGCAGCTGATATTGTTACCAGCCTTAATAATTACAGCAGGCGTGATGAAGTATTAGGCGTCCGGAATGAAATTCACTCTGTTATTGATAACTGCCTGACGATGCTGAAAAACCAGTTAAAACACAGAATTGAAGTGGAAAAAAACTATACCCGTGATTCCTTTACGCTTTTTTGCAACGAAAGCAAACTTCATCAGGCTATACTGAATATATTGACCAATGCAGTTCAGGCCATTCCTGACAAAGGAAAAATAACCATAACCACAAAAGTTGAAAATGATAAATTAGTTTTATTAATTGCTGATACCGGCACAGGAATCAGTAAGGAAAACCTTCCAAAAATCACCGACCCGTTTTTTACAACCAAGGAACCAGGCAAAGGTACCGGACTTGGATTGTCGATCACCTCGAGTATTATTGAGGAACACAAAGGTACCATGGATTTTATTTCAGAAGTGAATAAAGGGACAACGGTGATAATAACTTTTCCTGTTAATAAAACTGAAGTATAATGATAAATACGCCTACTATTTTGTACGTGGATGATGAACCGGTGAACCTGCAGATTTTTGAACTTAATTTCAGACAAAGGTTCAACGTATTGATTGCTGAATCGGGCGCTGCAGGTCTGGCCATTCTCAAGGTTCATCCTGAAATTAAAATTGTTGTAAGTGATATGCGTATGCCGGGAATGAATGGTATTGAATTTATCACAGCCGCAAAAAAACTTTATCCTCAATTAACATTTTTTATCCTTACCGGATTTGAGATAACGGAAGAAATAAAAAAGGCTATGAATGAAGGATTGGTGTATCAGTATTTTAAAAAGCCATGTAATCTTCCTGAAATTGAAACTTCGATATTTACTGTATTAGAACAATAGTATAGGCAGTTATTGTCATATTTACTACCTTTGTGCCTGATTTCAGCTTGATGAATCAGAAAGGTACTTATATTATTGCTGTTGACGGTTATTCTTCCTGTGGTAAAAGTACATTTGCCAGGATGATTGCCCGTGAATTGAATTTTTTATATATTGATAGCGGTGCGATGTACAGAAGTGTAGCACTTTTCTGCCTTGAAAACCATTGTTGTGATGATGGTGATATTAACCTGACAAAACTTGCTAAAGTGCTTCCGTCACTTCAGATTACTTTCAGGAAAAATAACATCACAGGCAATCAGGATACTTACCTGAATGGCCGCAATGTGGAGGATGATATACGAAGCATAAGGGTTTCTGAAGTGGTATCGCAACTGAGTAAAATTAAGGAAGTGCGCCATCATCTTGTGAAACTGCAACGAAATATGGTCAAAACGAATAATAATGAAATGTCAGGTGTGGTAATGGATGGAAGAGATATTGGCACCGTTGTCTTTCCTGAAGCCCACCTGAAAATTTTTATGACTGCTGATGTTGACGTGAGAGCAAAAAGGCGTTTTGATGAACTTAAGGCAAAGGGAATGGATGTGAATTATCAGGATATCAGAGATAATATCATTAAACGTGATCATGAAGATGAAACACGGCAGGAAAGCCCGCTGCGAAAAGCTGACGATGCTTATGTGCTTGATAACAGCAATATGACAGTAGATGAACAAATGGAGTGGTTCAGGAAAGTATGGAAAGATATTGTTAAATAAAATGATGAATATTGAAATAGATAAGAATGCAGGATTTTGTTTCGGTGTGCGCAGAGCCGTTGAGATGGCCGAAAAGGCACTGGCTGTGGATGGAATGCTTTATTGCCTTGGCGATCTGGTTCACAATGAAAAAGAACTGGAAAGACTAAGCAAGCTCGGCCTGAAAACCATTGACCATGAGACGTTTAAAAATTTAAGAAACTGCAGGGTTTTAATAAGGGCTCACGGTGAGCCGCCTGAAACATATCTTACTGCAAAACAAAACAATATTGAACTTATTGGGGCTACCTGCCCTGTGGTTTTAAAGCTCCAGAATAAGGTAGGAAAAGCATATCTCGAAATGAAAGAAAAGGAAGGACAGGTATTAATATTCGGGAAAAAAGACCATGCTGAAGTAAAGGGGCTTGACGGACAAACAGGTTACCGTGCCATAATCATTGAAAATGATGAAGATCTGAATAAAATTGATTTTACCAGACCTGTTCATTTGTTTGCCCAAACAACAAAAGATAAACATGAATATGCCCGGCTGATTGAAAGAATTAAAAAATTGACAGCAGAGAAAGGTTTACCGGTTAATGAAATAAGATGCACCCAGTCGGTTTGTAATCATGTTTCGGGCAGGGTTTCACAATTGCAACAGTTTTGCAGCCGTTTTAGTGTAATCCTGTTTGTCAGCAGCCTGAAAAGCTCAAACGGAAGGGTTTTGTTTGAAGAATGCAGGCTGATAAACAAAAACACATATTTTATTTCAGGGTGTGAAGATATTAAACCCGAATGGTTTAATAAAATTAATTCAGTAGGCATTACAGGCGCCACATCCACACCGGTATGGCTCATGGAGGAGGTTGCTCAAAAAGTAAGGGAGATAATAATAAGTTAATAATTTATTTATCAATATTTTTTTCAATTTAACGTAAAAAGTAAAATCTTTGCAAAAAATTTATTAAGGGTAATTTATGGAAGTGAATTTAAGAATTGGTTTATTAACCTCAGGAGGTGATGCTCCGGGTATGAATGCAGCTATTCGCGCCGTTGTGCGTACTGCTGTTCATCGTGGCCTTGAAGTATACGGTATTCGCAGAGGATATCTGGGAATGATTGAGGGGGACATTTTTGCAATGGATTCTTCTTCAGTAAGTGGTATCATACAACGAGGCGGTACCATTTTGCAAACCGCACGCTGTAAGGAGTTTATGACTCCTGAAGGGCGTAAAAAGGCTTATGAGCAATTGATTGCCCATGGTATTAATGCAGTTATCGTTATAGGTGGCGATGGTTCTTTCACCGGTGCAGGCATCATGTCAAGGGAATATAACATACCATTTATTGGTATCCCCGGCACTATTGACAATGACCTTTACGGCACTGATTATACAATAGGTTTTGATACGGCCTTAAATACCGTTGTGAATGCTGTGGATAAAATCAGAGACACCGCCAGTTCGCATGGCCGTATTTTCTTTGTTGAAGTTATGGGCAAAGAAGCCGGTTTTGTGGCTTTACAGGGTGGCATTGCCTGTGGTGCCGAAGGTATCCTTATCCCTGAAGAAAAAGGCCAGCTTGATAAACTTAAAAAATATCTGGCGGAGAGAGCCCGCCAGCGCAAATCAAGTATTATTCTGGTTGCTGAAGGTGAAGATGAAGGAGGTGCTATTCCTATCGCCAATAAAATAAAGGAAGAATATCCTGAATTTGATATACGCACAACCATTTTAGGGCATATACAGCGCGGAGGTACGCCTTCGGCATACGACCGCTTGATTGCCAGCAGAATGGGAGTTGCTGCTGTGGAAGCCTTGCTTGATGATCAGAAAAGCATCATGATAGGCCTTGTCAATGGTGAAATTGTGCATGTCCCACTTAGTAAAACAGTGAAACTGCATAAGGATGTTGATCGTAATTTACTGGCAATAACTGATTTGTTGATATAATAACACCTTCCGGATGTGGGGCCAGCTTGAATATTCTGTCTTATGCCTCTTTTCAGTTGACTTCACTCTGGCAGTTATGAACAATCAGAATGTCTGCATAAGATATAAACCTGCCTGAATCATAAATTTTGATGCAGGCAGGCTTTAATAACCTAATAAACAATTATAATGGGTTCATGGTATGCAGATGTGATTCTTCCCCTTCCGCTGGAAGGCATGTTTTCATATTCCTTAACCAATGAACAGGCCGCTTTTGCCAAACCAGGCATGAGGGTTACTGTGCAGGTAGGAGCCAGAAAGATTTATACCGGGCTTATTCACCATATTCATCAGCAACAACCTTCTGTAAGTAATCTGAAACCTGTTCTGAGCCTGCCTGACAATGAGCCTGTCGTTAATAATATTCAATTAGATTTATGGGATTGGATGGCCGGATATTATGTTTGTCCGCCGGGTGAAATATTTAAGGCTGCATTACCTGCAGGATTCAGGCTTGAAAGTGAAACACTGCTTTACCTCAGGCGTGAAATCAGGCCAGATGATAATCCTTCTGATGAGGCATTGCAGATTGTCAGCCTGCTTGAAAAAAATAATCATATTGCTGTTTCAGCCATACAAAAGAGAATTGGTAAAGCTGATATTATTAAATGGTTAAAACCATTGATTGAAAAAGGGCTCGTTGGCACCGAAGAAAGCCTCAGAAAAGCGTATAAACCCAAAATGGCTGATTTCATAAGGTTAAATCCTGATTTTAATGATGAAAAAAAACTTCATGCACTGCTGGATGACCTGCTGAAATATCCCGGACAGCATAACGCAGTAGTTAAATTTCTCGATTTATCTTCGCTCGATCAAAAGACTTTTTCAGAAGGACTTGAAAAAGCATTTTATATTAATAAATCCAATACCGGACGATCAGTAATAAAAAGCCTTGTAAAAAAAGGAATCTTTGAAATATACCAACAGCAGGTATCAAGAATACCCTTAATGCAGGAGTCTCTTATTACTCCTGTTTTATTAAATGAAAACCAGCAAAGGGCACTGAATCAGATAAAAAAAGGCTTTGAAGAAAAAGCTGTGGTGTTGCTGCATGGCATTACCTCAAGCGGCAAAACTGAAATTTATATTCATCTTATTAAGGAAATGATGGATAGGGGCATGCAGGTACTGTATCTGTTGCCCGAAATTGCCCTGACAACACAGATTATATTGCGTCTCAGAAAAGTATTTGGTAACAAAGTCGGCATTTATCATTCAAAAATTTCCGATAATGAGCGTATTGAAATCTGGAACCATCTTTCATCTGCAATTGACAACCCTGCCGGAAAATATCAACTGATAGTTGGTGTACGTTCGTCGGTTTTTCTTCCTTTTACAAAACTTGGCCTTGTTATTATAGATGAAGAGCATGAAAATACTTACAAACAATACGATCCTGCACCCCGTTATCATGCCCGTGATACAGCCATTGTACTGGCCCGTTTGCACGGGGCAAAAGTTCTGCTTGGTTCGGCCACTCCTTCACTTGAATCATATTATAATGTTATTTCAGGAAAGTACAACCTGGTTGAATTAACATCACGTTATCTTGACGTGCAGTTGCCTGAAATAAATATTATTGATTTGCGTGAGGCATACCGTAAAAAGCAGATGAGATCACATTTCTCGGACCAACTGCTGAATGAAATGAAGGTTGCATTAGACTATGGCGAACAAATCATATTGTTTCAAAACCGCAGGGGTTTTTCAGTTTATCTTGAATGTGCCGATTGTGGCAGGATTCCGCAATGCAAAAACTGTAATGTAAGTTTGACTTATCACAAAAAAGAGAATAAACTGATTTGTCATTATTGCGGATATACTTCAAAAATTCCGGTTACATGCCCTGATTGCGGCAGTCCGAAAATTCAGATGCAGGGATTTGGAACAGAAAAAATTGAAGATGAGATCGCTGTCTTTTTTCCTGATGCGCGCATTGAAAGGATGGATATGGACACAACCCGGTCAAAGACTTCGTATGAACAGATTTTAAGTGAATTTGAATCAGGTCGTATTAATATATTGGTTGGTACACAAATGATATCAAAAGGTCTTGATTTCGATAATGTAAGCCTTGTGGGCATCCTTAATGCCGATAATATGCTGAATTATCCTGATTTCAGAGCCTATGAAAGAAGTTTTCAGCTGATGTTGCAGGTGAGTGGCAGAGCCGGAAGGAAAAATAAACGCGGAAAAGTAATCATTCAGACATTTGATAGCAAAAATGAATTGTATAAGCTGGTAAAGCAACATGATTATGCCACTTTTGCACGCATTCAGCTTACTGAAAGAAAGCATTTTAATTATCCGCCATATGCCAGGATAATTGAAATTATGTTAAAACACCGGAAAAACAATGTTGTTAAAGAATCGGCCGGATATTTTGTGCAAAGACTCCGGGAACAGGTTGACGGGCAGGTGCTGGGGCCTGAAAATCCAATGGTTGATAAGATTAAGAACTACTATCTTCAACGTATCCTTGTTAAAATTGAAAAAGAGAAATCAGTTGCTAAGGTAAAAGAAACAATAAAAAACGTGGTAAAAAATCTGAATACAAATATGAATTTTAAATCGGTCATGGTCACCATAGATGTCGATCCATATTAATTAAAATGAACTATACAACTCAATAGCAACACTTGCGCTTTTTCGCCCTGTAATGGATAGGAAGAATAATTGTATTTATAGATTTGTTTAGGCGGAAATGGCAATACAAAGCCTTATCAACATGGAGGCATGCAAAAAAAATTGATAAGTTTTGGTCTGTTATCCCGACAAAATTGAATAATTTTGATATAGAAAATATTTTAACGTAAGACGATTTGAAGACTCATCATAAAATAATAAACGGAGACAGTAGGCAGATGACTGAATTACCTGACAAATCAGTGCATTTGGTTATTACTTCACCGCCCTACTGGCAGCTAAAGGATTATGGAACGGACAACCAAATTGGTTTTCACGACAGTTACGAGAATTACATCAACAACCTGAACTTGGTTTGGAAGGAATGTTATCGTACGCTGCACAACGGATGCAGGCTTTGTGTAAATATTGGTGATCAATTTGCACGTTCCGTTTACTATGGACGTTACAAAGTCATCCCTATACGTGAAGAAATCATCAAATTTTGTGAAAATATCGGATTTGACTATATGGGTGCCATCATTTGGCAAAAGGTGACGACCTCCAACACAACAGGTGGTGGCGTTCAAATGGGCTCTTATCCATATCCAAGAAACGGTATTCTGAAATTAGACTACGAATTTATCCTTATTTTCAAAAAATTAGGCGATAGCCCGAAGCCAACGAAAGAGCAAAAAGAACTTTCCAAAATGTCTGCCGAAGAATGGAATACATTTTTTACAGGGCATTGGAATTTTCCGGGAGCAAGACAAAGCGGACACATTGCGATGTTCCCAGAAGAACTTCCAAAACGTCTGATTAAAATGTTTTCTTTTGTTGGTGAGACAGTTCTTGACCCATTTGCAGGAAGCGGAACAACGGCATTAGCAGCAAAAAATTTGGATAGAAATTCGATAGGTTACGAAATTAATCCTGAATTTATTCCAATCATTAAAGAGAAATTGGAAGTTCATCAGCAAGACTTGAATGGAAAGACTTATGAGTTTATAGAACAAAAAATTTTGAAAACTGACTTTGAAAAGGAAATTCAAAAACTGCCATATATTTTCAAAGACCCGCATACATTTAACAAAAAAATTGATGTTAAGAAACTTCAATTCGGCTCTAAGATTGATAAGAACAGTTCATCGAAGCGAGAAGAATTATTTACAGTTAAGGAAATTATCAGTCCTGAAAAAATTCGGTTGAGTAACGACCTGATTGTAAAGCTTCTTGGTGTAAAGGAAAACCCCTTGATTAACGGCAAAGCAATATCATTTTTGATTGAAAAAACGAAGGGGAAACGAGTATTTTTAAAATACGACATTGTAAAGTACGACAGCGAAAACAACTTACTTTGCTATCTCTACCTTGAGAACAAAACATTCATAAATGCTCATTTAATCAAAAACGGTTTGGTGCAAGTGAATAGTGAAATTGATTACAAATACAAAGACAAGTTTTTAAACCTTTTCAAACAAAAGAATGGATAAGCAAAGCATAAAGCGATATTCCAAAGAATTTGGCAAAAAGGAGAAAGTTCTCAATTATGCTACACAAACTTATCAATTATCAAGACCCAGCAAGGTTGGAGCAGTAATGGCGTTAATACGTAAATGTCAGCCAAAAACCTTTGAAGAATGGGAGAAATGGTATTTTGAAAATGCGACAACAGATGAAAAAACACCGACTAAAATCACCAGAGAAAGTTTAAAAGAACTTGGAGAACGTCTATACATAAAAATTAAGGAGATTATTATTCCTGAATGGACAGAAGCATTTAACAAACTTACCTTGGAGGATTGCATTGATTATATTTACAATCTTACAATAAATCGCACTTATGACGGATTTATCAGAGAAAAATCAGTAATAGAAGAAAATCTCGCAAAAACTTTTCCAAATGTAAAATTTGAGGAGAGCGACCCTGAACTTGCCCACGCTGGCGACATTGATTTTCTTGGCCGGGTGGGTGACAAAGCATTTGGCATTCAAATAAAACCAGTAACAGCAAAGGCAAATTTCGGTAATTATTCTCCTACCGAAAGAATGAAAGCAAGTTTTGATGATTTCACAAAAAAATACGGAGGAAAAGTATTTGTAGTTTTCAGTATTAATGACAAAATTATAAATGATGAAATTGTGGGACAAATTGCAGAGGAAATCAAACGATTGACTAAGTGAGAAATGCTGCCACCTCTGCAAACAAAGGTCTGGAGTAATGGAGGGCTTAGTAATTTTCTTGACAGATTATTAATAGTTTCAAGTACAGTTTTTCAAGTAATAAATCAATTGACAAATTTGGAATTAACCAATTCCGGAATCATCATATCGGTGATTAACTGGTTCTTAGTTCTCCAAAAATGTCCATTATTGTTTTTGTAAGGTTTTTAAGTGCAAGTGGCAGATACCAGTTTTCAACCCGCGGTATTTCAACAAAATTTGAGATTGATCTTATCTGAATAAAGGGTACTTTTTCCATCAGACAAACATAAAAGAATGCCGCACCTTCCATTGTTTCTATTTCAGCCTGATACTTTGCTTTCAGCCGTTGTATTTTTTCCTGTGAAGAGGGAATAGTATTTAATGTAATGGCTTTAACAGGTATGAGCGATTCAATTTCCTGAATTTCAAAATTTCCCAGGCTGCGCATAATTTCTCCCGTAAACGGAAACGAATCTTCATTGAGCATTTCTTTTTCGCCCAGTGTATAAAAATCATTTTTGTCTTCAAATCCCAGGTCGGCAAACTGATCCTGAATAACATTCACAACAAAGCCATGTTCAAGGAAATAATCAAAGCTGCCTGCTATGCCCGCATTGATAGCCAGGTCATAGTTACGTACCTGTAAGGTTTTTGTAAGATAATACGATGTAAATACACTTCCATAACCAGTAACCAATATATCAATTGAAAGATTGCCGTACTTATATGCG
>CAZBCB010000053.1:0-11357 GCA_964489905.1 uncultured Bacteroidales bacterium | reverse complement strand
TGTCAGATTATTTTTGTTTTCAGTAATTTTTTTTTAAATGCACAAGATAAAATTTATACTACAGTCAGGTATCCGGGAGAAAAACTTACCATTGATGGTTATATTGAAGAGTCTGCATGGGATATTGTGCCATGGGGCACTGACTTTATTCAGTTAACTCCTTATGAAAACCGGCCACCTTCACAACCAACAAAATTTAAAATACTATATGATAATAATTTTATTTATGTTGCCATCAGGGCACTTGATTCATCGCCCGACAGTATAATCAGACGTATGTCGAGGCGCGACGATCAGGAGGGTGACCTTGTTGGGATTGCATTTGACACATATCATGATAAACGCACTGCCTTTGTGTTCATGGTCAATGCTGCAGGAGTCAAGATTGATGCAGTCGTAACCGAGGACGGCAATAACTGGGATTACGACTGGGATCCCATTTGGTATGTAAAAACCATTATAGACAGTAGCGGATGGACCGCTGAAATGAAAATACCTGTAACACAGTTGCGTTTTGGAAAACAGGCATCATATATATGGGGATTACAGGTTGGCAGGCATCTTTTCAGAAAAGGAGAAGATTCAGGATGGAAACTCATTTCACCCAACGCACCGGGCTGGGTTAGTTTTTTTGGTGAATTACAAGGTATTGAGGGAATTTCCCCAAAAAAGCAACATGATATAATACCTTATGTAGTGACCGAATTTGAACGATATGAAAAAAATGATGAGAATCCTTTTGAAACCGGCAAGGGTAGCAAAATTTCGGGGGGACTTGACGGAAAGATTGGTGTTACAAATAATTTAACACTTGACATTACCGTCAATCCTGATTTTGGACAGGTAGAATCTGATCCATCAGTAGTGAACCTTACGGCTTTTGAAACATATTATGAAGAAAAAAGACTGTTCTTTATAGAAGGACGTAACATAATGAATTTTAATATGACACAGGGAGGCCCGCTAAGTACAGATAATCTTCTTTATTCAAGACGTATCGGAAGGCCGCCTCAGCTGTACCCTGATCTGAATGATAACGAATATGTTAAAATGCCTTTAAATACTGCTATTATTGCTGCCGGCCGGTTAACGGGAAAGACACGGAAGGGATGGTCAGTTGGTTTCCTCGAAGCGGTTACCCGGCGCGAAAATGCAGTAATTGACAGTGCCGGAAAACGCCGTTCAGAACCTGCTGAGCCTTTTACCAATTATGTTGCGGGAAGAGTACAAAAAGATCTTAACAAAGGGAATACCCGAATCGGCGGTATGTTTACTGCCACGAACCGCCAGCTTGATGATCCTGTATTGCTTAAACTTCGTAAATCGGCTTATACAGGAGGAGTCGATTTCAATCATCAATGGAAAAACAAGACGTATTTTTTCAATTTAAAAACTCTTTTTAGCCATGTATCAGGAACAAAGGAGGCAATTCTTGAAACACAGACTTCAGCACCTCGCTATTTTCAACGGCCTGACGCTCCGCACCTTCACGTTGACTCGTCACTTACAAGTCTTACGGGTTTTGGAGGCACCGTATCAGGCGGTAGGGCCGGCAACAGCAAATGGCCTTTTCTGATGTGGATTACATGGCGCTCACCCTCCCTTGAACTTAATGATATGGGCTATCTTTATACGCCCGATATCATCCAGGAAATATTTTGGATAGGTTATCAGAATTATGAACCTTTCAGTATTTTCAGAACATTTTTTGTAAATTTTAATCAATGGTATGCCTCTACATTCGGATGGGAGAAATTATATCTGGGCGGAAACTGGAATATTAACACCCGATTCAAAAATTACTGGTTTGCCTCAATTGGTGCAGAATATAATACTACCAGCCGCTCAAATACTGATTTGCGTGGAGGGCCGGCTTTACTATCAGAACCATCATTTAATGCATTTTTTAATCTTTCAACCAACAGTCGCAAAAAGCTTATTTTTTCACTTGGTGGTAATAACTATTTTGGCTTGCATCACGAATTCAGCATATTAAATTGTTATGCCGATATGGATTGGCGTATCAGCAAAGCTTTAAAGATTTCGCTTACGCCTTCTGTCATGTTTAATAATCAGCAGCTTGCGTATGTGAATAATGTTGAAGATTCCTTACTTACCATGCATTATATCAGGGGCAGCATGAGACAGATTGAAACCAGCCTGACAATAAGGCTTACATACAATATTACGCCTGACTTCACCATTCAATATTATGGAATGCCTTTTGTTTCGGCAGGTGATTATGATGATTTCAGCAGAATAGCAAAACCTTCATCGCGTATTCTTTCTGAAAGATATAACAAGTTCAACAATATGCAAATCAGTGAATACGTTGAAGATGATAAAACCAAATATGCTGTTGATGTCAATATTGATGGTAGTTCAGATCTCTGGTTTGACAACCCCGATTTCAATTGTTTTGAATACCGCTCAAATCTGGTTGCCCGCTGGGAATATTTGCCCGGATCTACGGCTTATCTTGTGTGGTCATTTTCACAATTCCGTTATAAAAATAATGGTAATTATTCTTTTTCACGTGATATGGGTGAAATTTTCAGGGTGCAACCCCATATGATTTTTCTTTTCAAAATTTCATACCGTATTGGGCTATAAATATAAACTGACTTACAGAATTCTGAAGTAATCTGATTTAAATGGGATGATTTTATCCAACCCAAAGACCACTTCTTAAATCGGCTGATTCTGTTACGTAAAGATTAAACAAAAAAGGTACTATTTTGGGAACTTAACGTTGTAAGTATTGTTTTTGATAGTATTTTTCATATTCGCCGGTTAAAACATTTTCAAGCCATTTAGGGTTTTGAAGATACCAATCAACGGTTTTTGCGAGGCCGGTTTCAAAGGTATGTGTGGGTTGCCAGCCCAGTTCCCGTTTTAGTTTTGATGCATCGATAGCATAGCGTAAATCATGTCCGGCACGGTCCTTTACAAAGGTTATCAGTTTTTCAGAATCACCATCTGGTCTTCCAAGCTTTTTGTCCATAATCCGGCAAAGCAGTCTGATGAGGTCAATATTTTTCCATTCATTGTTACCGCCAATGTTATAGGTTTCACCAATTTTACCATGATGAAAAATGACATCAATAGCCTGGGCATGATCTTCAACATAGAGCCAGTCACGTACATTTTCTCCTTTTCCGTAAACAGGTATGGGTTTACGATTTAGAATATTATTAATAGCGAGGGGTATTAACTTTTCAGGGAACTGATATGGCCCGTAATTATTTGAGCAATTGGAAATCAAAACAGGTAATCCGTATGTATTATGATAGGCTTTTACCATGTGGTCAGATGAGGCTTTTGAAGCAGAATAAGGGCTGCGGGGGTCATAGGCTGTTTTTTCGGTAAAAAAGCCCCCTTGTCCGAGAGATCCAAAGACTTCGTCGGTGGAAATATGATAAAAAACCTTGCTCTGAAAATTGCTTTTCCATTGTTCAAGAGCCATATTTAAGAGGTTGGTAGTACCGATGATGTTGGTATAAATAAATTCCATAGGACTGCTGATAGACCTGTCGACATGTGATTCGGCAGCCAGGTGGATAATACCATCAAACCTGAACTGGTTGAATACTTGCTGTAGTTGATCGGTAACGACAATATCAGCCCTGACAAAGCGGTAATTGGGTTTGTTTTCAATATCTTTCAGATTTTCGAGATTTCCGGCATAGGTAAGTTTATCAAGGTTTACAATCAGGTATCCGGGGTATCGGTTAACAAAAAGCCTTACAACATGTGAACCGATAAAGCCTGCGCCTCCGGTGATTAAAATAGTCTTTTCCATTTTTTGAATTACTTTTTATTACGTATTGCCTTTTCCCAATTCCATGCTGTCAGCAAGGTCTGTTCGAGAGATGTTTCAGCTTTCCAGCCCAATTCACGGTTAGCAAGTGAGGTGTCTGCATATACCGCTGCTATGTCACCTGGTCTTCGCGGATAAATTTTATATCTTACTTTCTCTCCGGTTACTTTTTCAAAAGCCTTGATAATTTCCATTACCGAATGGCCACGACCTGTTCCCAGATTAAAAACTTCATACGAATTTTTATTTTTGCCTTCAAGGAGGCGTTTTAGTGCAACAACATGGGCTTTTGCAAGGTCAACAACATAAATGTAATCTCTTATGCCGGTTCCGTCGGGTGTATCATAATCATTTCCAAACACCCTTAATTCAGGGCGTATGCCAATAACTGCCTGAGTAAGGTAAGGGATAAGGTTAAGCGGAACTCCCAAAGGCAATTCACCTATCCTTGCCGATGGATGAGCCCCGATGGGATTGAAGTAACGCAATGAAATGGCTTTTATTTGCCGGTTGGCTGCAATAGCATCCTGAATAATTTCTTCTGACACCTGCTTTGTATTCCCATACGGTGAACTGGCTTTTTTAACAGGAGAATCTTCGGTTACGGGCAGCTTGTCGGGTTGTCCGTAAACGGTGCATGATGATGAAAAGACCATGTTAGGAATATTAAATTCACCCATTACACGCAACAGGTTTATTAATGACTCAAAATTATTGTGATAATAATCAAGGGGTAATTCAACCGATTCACCAACGGCTTTAAGTGCTGCAAAATGGATTATTGCCTTTATTCCGCTGTATTTTTTGCAACATTGCCTCAACCGGCCGAGGTCACATAGATCAAAGTTTTCAAAATGGGGTTTTACTCCTGTAATAGCTTCAATTCCATCCAATACCTCACGCTTTGAATTACACAGGTTATCAATAATAACCGTTTCAAACCCGTTTTCAATGAGTTCAACGACAGTGTGTGAGCCAATATAGCCTGTGCCACCGGTAACCAGTATTAATGGATTCATTTGTTTTGTATTATTTTATTTTTTTGACCTCGTTGTTAATTAATTGATACTTTTCTTTACTTTCGGGGCATTCGGCAATGCCTTTTTCATCAAAATGCAGACGGTGTCCGTATTCGCTCATCCAACCAATATGTCTGGCAGGGTTTCCGACAACCAACGAATAAGGAGCCACATCACGGGTAACAACGGCTCCGGCACCTATGAAAGCATAGCGACCTATGCGGACACCACATACAATGGTAGCATTGGCGCCAATAGTTGCACCTTTTTCAACATAGGTTTTGATATACTGGTCTTTTCGGACTATAGCACTCCTTGGATTTATAATATTGGTAAACACCATTGAAGGTCCCAGAAAAACATCATCCTCACAAATAACACCTGTGTATAATGAAACATTATTCTGCACTTTTACATTGTTACCCAGCACAACTTCTGGCATTACAACCACATTTTGTCCAAGGTTGCAATTATTGCCAATGGTACATCCCGGCATAATATGTGTGAAATGCCAGATTCTGGTCCCTTTTCCAATTGTACAACCATCATCTATTATTGCTGTTTCGTGGGCATAATATTCTTTATTCATAATATTTCAAGGCATTTTAGTAAAATTAATAACCTGTGAAGCGATATATTCAAGCTGATCATTATCAAGTTCGGTATGCATCGGCAAAGATAGCACCGAATTACAAAGATTTTCCGTTACAGGGAAATCATGATCCCTTAAGCCTAAATACTGAAAGGCCTTTTGCCTGTGCAAGGGAACCGGATAATAAATCATACTTGGAATTTGTTTTGACTCAAGATAAGCTTTCAGTTCATCACGTTTTTTGGTTTTAAGCCTGATGGTGTATTGATGAAATACATGAGTGCTGAAAGAATTTCTGTAAGGAACAATAATTTCTTCTGAATCGCTGAACATATTGTCGTAAAAAGCAGCTGCCTTTTGCCTTGCTTTAATAAAATCGTCAAGATATTTTAATTTAACACGTAAAACGGCTGCCTGTATTGTGTCAAGGCGTGAATTGACGCCAATCATGTCATGATAATACCTTACTTTCATTCCGTGATTAACAATTATTGAAAGTCTCTCAGCCAGTTCGTCATCATTTGTAAACAATGCGCCGCCATCGCCATAACAACCCAGGTTTTTTGAGGGGAAAAACGAAGTACAGCCGATTTTCCCAATAGTTCCTGCTTTTTTAGTCAGGCCATCACTAAATGTGAATTCTGCGCCTATTGCCTGAGCATTATCTTCGATTACATGAAGGTTGTATTTTGCAGCGATATTCATTATGGTTTCCATATCTGAACATTGCCCGAAAAGGTGAACAGGCAATATAGCTTTTGTATTCTTATTTATAGCTTTTTGAATGCTATCAGTATTGATATTAAAGTCATCAGGATTTACGTCAACGAGTACTGGTTTAAGTCCCAGTAATGCAATAACTTCAACAGTAGCAATAAAGGTAAAATCGGGGGTAATAACTTCATCACCTGGCTTAAGCCCAAGTGCCATAAGGGCAACCTGCAAGGCGTCAGTGCCATTGGCGCAGGCAATAACGTGTTTTACCCCTAAGTATTGTGCCAGTTCTTTTTCAAATACTTTTACTTCAGGCCCCTTAACAAAAGCAGCGGAGTCAATGATACGATGTATCGCCTCGTCAATCTCACCCTTGATTTTAAGGTACTGCCCGTGTAAGTCAACCATCTGGATTTTTTTCATCCTTTTATCAGAAAATTGATTTTTTAATCAGTTAATAATAAATGCGAAGATAATGAATCAAAAGGGAGAATGAAAATATCCCAAAGCTGAAATAGTAAAACCGTTGAAAAAATGAAGTGCAGTGTTTATAAATATGCATTCATTCATAATTTATTACCTTTGTCAGGTTGTAATTTTAATTCCTGAAATTATTTTACATTGAATCTGGCACCTTACATAAAAGAACTATTATTGCTACAAGAGGAAGTGATCCTCCCGGGTTTTGGATGTTTTGTTGTAAGGCATCAACCTGCAAAAATCAGAAAGAATTCAAATGTTATCGATCCTCCATCATGTGAAATTTTCTTTGACATAAACAAGGATAAGGGCAATGACCTGTTTGTTTCACACATAGCCCGTAAGCAAAAAATTTCAGAAGAAAAAGCACGGGAAATTGTTGGACAGTATGTTGAGTTACTTCTTAAAGACATTCAGGAAAAAGGTTATGTAAAACTCGAGGGAATCGGAAAAATTTCAAAATCGGTTGCCGGAGGTATGGTTTTTGAGCCTGTTGCTAATGAAAAATATTTGTTAGATTCTTTCGGATTGACTTCAGTTGAAATACCTTCGGTAAAAAAATCTGATGAGCCTTATCGGGTGGTTCAAGCAACAGATAAGAAACCTGAGCTTAAAGTAAAAATCAAACCGAAGCCTGAGCCAGCGAAGAAACGTAAATTTTTTCCTGTGGCTGCCATCATTGTCCTTTTATTGTTGATAGGTTCAGGTATTTTTTACTTCACAGGACTTTATGATAAGTATGCAAAAGCCTTTTTTTCAGAATTAACATTTCTGCAGAAAAAGGAAAGGAAAGAAGAGCAGATAGTATTTGGCAAACAGGTTCCTCTTGGAGAAGATACTTTAATCACATCCATTGATAAGCAACTTAGCGAGAAATCAAAAAAAGAGAAAGCTCTTCATTATGAAGAGTCATCATTGGGGAAACCGTTACAGGAGACAATAGCTGATGTTAGTGTTGCTGAGCAGAGTACTGTAAAACCTGCGTATGTAGGGGAGGGTGGTTTTTATATTATTTCCGGCAGTTTTTTAATTCCGGGGAATGCTGACAAACAAAAAGCAATGCTGGAAAAGAAAGGTTATTCTCCTAAAATAATACGTAAGAAAAATGAATTTTTTTATGTAAGTCTCTTTTCATACCCTACTAAGGAACAAGCCATTGCTGAAATGAGAAAACTCAGAAGGGAACTTGATTTGCCCTTATGGATTTTAGAAAATTAGTTGATATTTCTGATTTGCGAAATATACGGATTCGCTTTCGGGAAAATACTCATTTTACTTCCGAACCATCTGAAACGTGATCCTCGGGTTTTACGAAAATCAGTCTTCCATCTGCATCTTCAGCCAGTAGTATCATTCCGTGAGATGTAATTCCTTTTATTACTCTCGGCTCAAGGTTAACGAGCAGACAAACCTGTTTACCAGGCAGATCTTCAGGTTTGAAAAACCCTGCAATGCCTGATACTACCGTCCGCTCATCAATTCCTGTTTTTATTTTCAGTTGCATTAATTTATCAGTTTTAGGGACTTTGCTGGCTGCAAGAATAGTACCTATGCGGATATCCATTTTAGCAAAATCGTCATAATTTATAGTATTTTTCTGCGGTTTAACAAGGGCATTATTGGCTACTTTATTGTTTTTAACAGCTTGTAGTTTCTGCAATTGTTTTTCAACAGCATCGTCCTCAATTTTTTCAAAAAGCAGGCCGGGTTCTTTAATCACAGCTCCGGGCTTCAGTAATTGAGTATTTCCGGCATCCTTCCATTTAAGTTTACCAAGGTTGAGATAATCTGTTAATTTTGAAGTTGTGAATGGCAGGAAAGGTTCAAGCATAATAGCCAGGTTAGCCGTTATCTGCAAGGAAACATGAAGGATAGTCTTTACTCTTTCGGGATCGGTTTTAATAATTTTCCAGGGTTCAGTATCTGCCAGATATTTATTACCCAACCGTGCCAGATCCATTCCGGCCTTGAGTGCATCTCTGAAACGGAAATTTTCAATATTCTCCTCAAGGTTTTGTTTTAAATTAATGATTTCTTCAAGGGTTTGTTTGTCAGAATCAGTGAGGTTACCCTTTTCAGGAACCTTACCGTTAAAATATTTATGTGTAAGGACAAGGGAGCGGTTAACGAAATTACCCAGTATAGCCACCAGCTCATTATTATTTCTTATCTGAAAATCTTTCCATGTAAAGTCATTATCTTTGGTTTCGGGCATAGTAGCACAAAGAACATACCGTAAAACATCCTGTTTACCTTTAAAATCATGCAAATACTCGTGAAGCCATACAGCCCAGTTACGTGATGTTGATATTTTGTCACCTTCGAGGTTAAGAAATTCATTGGCAGGAATATTGTCCGGAAGAATATATCCTCCGTGAGTTTTAAGCATAACCGGGAAAATGATACAGTGAAAGACAATATTATCTTTTCCGATAAAATGAATAAGCCGGGTATCGTTCTGTTTCCAGTATTTTTCCCAGTCGGGAGTGAGTTCTTTGGTAGCTGATATGTAACCAATAGGCGCATCAAACCATACATAAAGCACTTTACCTTTGGCTCCTTCAAGTGGTACCGGTATGCCCCAGTCGAGGTCGCGACTCACAGCTCTTGGTTGAAGGCCGGCATCGAGCCACGATTTACATTGCCCGTAAACATTTGGTTTCCAGTTTTTATGTTCTTCAAGTATCCATTTTCTGAGTTCTTTTTCATGCTTATCGAGAGGCAGAAACCAGTGTAATGTGTTTTTCATTACAGGTTTGCTTCCACTGAGCATAGAACGGGGATTGATCAGGTCGGTAGGGCTTAATGAAGTTCCGCATTTTTCGCACTGGTCTCCATAGGCCGAGTCATTGCCGCAGTGAGGACATGTACCGACAATATACCGGTCGGCCAGGAATTGATTGACTTCCTCGTCAAAATACTGACTTGTGGTTTTTTCAATAAACTCACCTTTTTCATAAAGGGTTTTGAAGAAGTCAGATGCTGTCTGGTAGTGTATTTTTGAAGTAGTACGTGAATAAATATCAAAAGAAATCCCGAATTCCTGAAAAGACTGTTTGATCAGGTTGTGATACTTGTCAACTATATTCTGAGGTGTAACCTTTTCGTGACGGGCTTTGATGGTAATAGGAACACCATGTTCGTCGGAACCGCAGATAAAAATTACATCTTCGCCTTTAAGCCTGAGATAGCGGACAAAAATATCGGCAGGTATATAAACTCCTGCCAGATGTCCGATATGAACAGGGCCATTTGCGTATGGGAGTGCTGCAGTAATTAGATAACGGTTGTATTTTTTCATGCCTTTATTTTTTTATTTTTTAAGGTCAGATGAAACCTCCATGTTAAGTTGGTGAAGTATATCGACACAATATCCCATAAACTATCGGAATAGTACATAATAACCGTATCATGTGGGTTTCATTGCCTTAATCAGAAAGTAAAAATAAAATGAAAATCAATAAATAAGTTTTATTAATTTGGCAAAGATATTTAAAACAACCGTAATTCAAACTCATAAGTGATTATTTAGGACATTATGATTACTCCGCCTTATTTAAAACCTGGCGATATTATAGGATTGGTTGCACCAGCCAGCTTTATAACTGCCGAAGAAATTCAGGAATTCAGAAATATTGCAGAAAGCTGGGGATTGGTTATTAAAGAAGGTAAAAATTTATATAAAAGAAAGAACTCTTTTGCCGGATCGGATGCTCAAAGAGTTTCAGATGTTCAGCAAATGCTTGATGACGATGAAATAAGGGCAATTATATGTGTAAGGGGCGGATATGGTACCATAAGAATAATTGATAAACTTGATTTCAGAAATTTTCGAAAGAATCCGAAATGGATAGTTGGTTGCAGTGATATTACCGTGCTGCATACTTTTATACAGCAGCATTTCGGCATTGAGAGTTTACATGCAATTATGCCCCGGCATTTTTCAAACAGAGAGAAAGACCAGTCTTCGGTTAACTCTTTAAAACAAGCTCTTTTTGGTAAACTGAGCGGATATTCGATTAAGTCTTATAAGCATAACCGCACTGGTACAGCTTCGGGAATACTTACGGGAGGAAATTTATCGGTCCTTTATAGCCTCAGAGGGACCAGCATGGATATTGATACAAAAGGAAAAATTCTTTTTCTTGAAGATGTTAATGAATACCTTTATCATATTGACCGGATGATAATGAATTTCAGAATAAGCGGCAAACTTAAGGATCTGGCCGGTCTTATTATAGGAGGGATGAGCGGTATGAAAGTTTCAGTATCAGGATTTGATAAAACTGCAAATGAAATTATCCTTGAAGCCGTTGATGGATATAAATATCCTGTAATGTTTAATTTTCCTGCCGGCCATATCAGGCCAAATATGGCTCTTATTTTAGGCAGGGAAGTGACAATGCAGGTAGAACCGGATAAATGCAGTTTGCAATTCTGAAGAATGCATGAGAAAAAGTAAATTTTTAGGAATTAAAGGAGAAAATATAGCTGTTCAATATCTTCTTAAAAATGGCTACAGAATTATTGAACAAAACTGGAGGTTTCATCACAAAGAAATAGATATAATTGCTGCTGACGAATCAGATATTGTTTTTATCGAAGTAAAAACCCGTGCCGATGAACGTTATGGCAGTCCGGAAGAGGCAGTGGATAATAAAAAACAGGAATTTCTTATTGAAGCCGCTGAAGAATATGTAATTTTGAATAATATAGAAAATAATATTCGCTT
>CAZBCB010000052.1:0-11376 GCA_964489905.1 uncultured Bacteroidales bacterium | reverse complement strand
TGCCAATCATTAACAAAGCAACTACTGAAATCACACTGAGGTGACGTTGTTTTATCATAACTTCCTTAAATTTTATTAAAAACGCAAAAATTCTAATAATTATAAAAATATTTCAGGAGCCTTTCGCTGAAAGACTCCTGAAATATAATAACAGAACAATATTCCTTTACTTCTTAATAAATTAATGTTTGACCACTTGATCTATCAAATCAACCTGTAACAGGTACATGCCGTTTTGCAATGAAGAAATATTGATGTTCTCTTTTGTTCCTTTTGATTTTCCGTTATAAACAATCTGACCAACCGTATTGAATATTTTTATGGTGGAATTTAACTCAATTCCGTCAATTGTAATATAATCAAGAGCCGGGTTGGGGAACAATGTTATACCAGCAGCATCTACATCTTTAAAGCCAGGCTGTGTTTGCTCAACGTCAACATTAATAGTATACGTTTCACCTTTTCTTGTATTCTGGGCAATAGCATATACTTTAATAGTTGTGTCACGGTTGATAGCGTATGTACCAGCACCATAAACCTTTGCACGAGTACTGCCGGGACGAACACTAACGATAATGGTATCATAATCAGGATCTTGCGGTAAAGAAATATTATAGGTCAGTACGGCAGGATCAAAAGAAGGTGTAATTTCAACCGGCTGAACAGTAATATTGGCAATGGATGCATCTGCTGATATATAATATAACGGTTCCATCACAGGATTATTTGTTATATGCATAATTTCAGCCAGATAAGCAGCCTGTGCCCCTTCGGTAAGCGGGAAGTAATTTGTAGATCCTCCAGCATCATCTCCAAAGCCAAAGTATGTTCTGGGAGCTACAACTGTATCCCGGGCACCCGGATAGAAGGCAGAATCAACCATAAATCTTGCAACAAGTGGTTGTCCGGGCCTGTATGCTACCGTATCGGCATTAAACGGAGTAGTAACAGCAATGTAATCATCGGCCAAATAAGACCATTCCAAAGAATCACCCTGTAATGCTGAATGGGTAAAAATGGGGTCAGTTACATTTTTCACTTTAGCCATGGTAATTCCTTTGTTGGTATTTTGTATGGCTGTACCGCTGTTAAACCAGTTTAATCTTGAATTTTGTGCTATCCAGGGCGAATTTAGTATTACAGGTACTGTAAGATTATTCCACGCTACACGATTTATCGAATCCTGGAACATGCTACTTGCTGGGCTTCTACCAATAATAACCACATCAGCTGCGTTCAGCATATCAATGGTATCCTGGCTAACAAGACCTAATGGCCTGGTGGCTGAATTAAAGAGGGTTACGTTAATGCCATTATTGGTAAGAAAATCATATTGCAGGCTATCACCCTTAGCACCATATACCAGTATGGCATTAACTTCAGGAATAGGAGCTGCAACAGGTGCTGACGGAACAGGGATACCCAGAGCGCTGTGTACAGCATTACGCCATAATGTAAGTCCGGCTGAAGTCATGTTGGTGCCTTCAGCAGCACAAATGGCGCCAAAATTCATACCAATATGTATCATCCTTGATTTTAGTATCTCGGAGCCTATTTTAGTTCCGGCAGGAATATCGTTAACAGCAATGGTAAGGCTATTTTCATGAGCAGGGTTAACACGTGCAGGTTTGCCAAGCAATGTGTTAATTGTATCACCTTCAGAATTTGTAAGGATTACATTATAAGCATAATTTAATGCCTTATTTCTGCTGGGATTAATAAACACACCAGCATCATCGGTTGTAGTTCTGAACACTGCTACTGTATCACCTTCGAAAGTGATGCCTTTAAATAAAGAATTTGATTGATTGGCCGGATCGACTCTTAAATAAACAAATCCTTTTCCTTCAAGTTCAGCTCCTGAACCTAAAGCTCCCCCTGAAAAGGCTCTTCCATCCCTTAGTGCATACGACTTATTGTAAATAAACGGAACAGGAATAGTATCAAGAGCCAGCGAGCCTGTTGGTTTTAAAATGTTTGATGCCGAATTGAATGACTCCTGCACAATAACAAGATCATATCCGCGTGATGATAAATCAAACACCGAGTCGGCGCTTACTTCATTCACTTCAACTTCCCATTGAGGATTGTTGTTTTTAAGCATGGTAATAATAGGCTCTTCAGAAGGCAGTGCTGCAGTAGCATCCATAGTTTTTCCCTTAAGAGTATAGTAACCTATCTTCCATTCTTTGAATTCAACAGGTGTATCGGGTACAGTAAGCCCGGCAGCCATATAAACGGCATTACGCCAGATAGTTAATCCGGCACTGGTAATGTTTGATCCGTAAGCACCACAGATAGCTCCAAAGTTCATTCCCAGTGTAATCATTCTTGCTTTAAGTGTCTCAGAACCTACTTTAGTTCCGGCAGGGATATCATTAAAGCATACGGTAATGCCTGTATGCGCAGGATTAATTCTTGCAGGCAAAGCAAGTAAGGTGTTTTTTAGTGTATCACCACCTGCGTTCACTAAACCTACATTAAGGGCATAATTGATGGCTTTGTTTCTGTCGGGATTAACAGTAACTCCGGCATCGTTGGTAGTTACCTTAAAAAGAGCAACAGTATCACCAACAAATGTAACACCTTTAAACAGATCGTTCGACTGATTGGCCGGGTCAACTTTTAAATATACATAGCCCACACCTTCTGTTTCAGCACCACTACCTGCAGTTCCTGACGCAAAAGCACGACCTGCAGCAAACGCATAATTTTTATTGAACACTACCGGCACCATAAAAGTGTCAAGTGCTAATGTACGTCCCGGCTTTAAAATATCATTGGCACCACCGAAAGATTCCTGAACCACAACAACATCATAGCCTGTGAGGTCCACTGTGTCTGTCGCTGCCACAACATTTAAAGTCACTTCAAGATTCGGATCAGCCTGCAGCATTCTGTATACTGGATCGATCTGCACGGATGCTGCCGTTTCATTCATGGGTTTGTTAAGGGTAAAATACCCCACTTTCTTTGGCTGGGCATATATGACCAGCACCAGAAACATTGTCAGTAATAACAAAAAGATTTTTTTCATAGACATAGATTAAAAGGGTTTTAATTAATAAATCAGATTTTCATACTTTTTAAAGGTCATACCTAAAATTACACTTATTAACCAGCAAGAAAGGTAGACAAACTGCCCGAATAGGGGGGATAAATTGCCGCTTTACCCCAAACGGGCAGTTGCCAATACTCAGAACTAAATATTTAAAACTACTTTCATTACAGTACTCTCAAAATACTATTATTATAAAAGTTATTGCATCAAAACCTTTGTATATGTGATATTTTCTCCCAGTGTCAGTTTTATAACATAGGCTCCGCTTGCATATCTGCTTCTCTCTATAGTTAAGAAATTATAACCGCTGCTTGCGATTTTATCATAGAGAATATCAATTTGTTTTCCGGTAAGGTCAAAAAGAACAATTTGTGCATGTGCCGGTTTTGGAGCATAAAAACGTACGTTAATATCTGTTGCAGAGGGATTGGGATAAGCAACTAAATCAATCTGTTCAATCACATTTTCATTAACAGCTGAAGGCATGTTATCGTAAGTATATTCAGCAGCTCTTTTTATCAATTGATAAAATTCACTGGTGCCCATATTACCATTCAGAAGGCTGTGTGTATTTGTAAACCAGAATATTTTAACCTTTGGCAGTTTGCTTTCAATCATCGACATGGCACTGACTGTTTCGCCATTGGTTGGCTGTGTAATAGGGGCAACCGGTACCGCAAGGATTTTATTATTAACCTTTATTCCCTGAATATAGGGGACAAGAGCATAACTGGTTGAATTGGACCACTTTAGAATATAATCCTTTTCATAAATCTGAGTTATGTAATGTTTGTTATCTGTAATTTTAATCATATTGTCAGTTGAATCAGCAATTTCACCGGTATGAACAACTATACCACCTCCGTCGCCTGCGCCGGGAGTAGTTTCTTCTTTAAAAAGGCTCCATCTTTCATCGGAAATTCCAAAAGCTGCTGCTTCAAGTGCTATTGCAGGAACCGGAAAGTTGTCACCCATGGGACCATAAGGTGTCAGGCTGTTAGAACCGCATGATTCACCAAAAAATACGCCATCGATACCTGTATGTACACCACTGCCTGCACCCTTGGCATCATAAGTCGCGTGGCCCAGATAAATGGTATCATATCCCCAAGCAAGCAAGCTATCGATCATTTCCTTATCGCATGTTCTGTTTGAACCGAGCACTTCATCAGCGCCTACATAAAGTATTTTTTTCTTTTGTGCTGAGGTTAACTGCACAAATATCACCAATAGTGATAGTGAAAATAAAACTTTTAAAAAGTAAATTTTTTTCATGATGGTAAATTTTAAGTTAATAATTAAGGTTATATACTCTTATCAAGTAATTGTATCATGACAGGCCTGTTGTCTGCCATGATACAATATAAATCAATTAATAGCCCGGATTTTGATAGGCTTGTTTTTCCTGCGGTGTAAGAGGTCTTCCATTAATAGTAATAGCATCTATATGTGATTGTGGTATAGGCCTCAGTTTATGATATTCACGCATAGTACCCGATGCGCGGGTGTCATCGTTAAACATCATTGCTCTTTGATATAATGTTTCAGTACGGACAAGGTCTTCCCATCGCATCATTTCACCCATCAGTTCACGGCATCTTTCATTGAGCATAAACTCAATAAACCGCTGTTCTTTGGTAAGTGAAGGAGAAGTATAATGTTCAAGTGCGATATCATTATCCCAGTAACTTTCCGAAATCATCATGGCATCTTCCCTGCCGCTCAGATCACCTTCCGTGCCACCGTCATACTGCCACCATAAGTTAGGTCTTGTTTCTCCGGCATGATAAGCAGCTCTTCTTCTCACTGCATTAATGAATTCAACAGCTTTCGAATAATTGCCAAGACGACCATAGGCTTCGGCTGCAATTAAATAGGTTTCTGCAAGCCTGGCATCAAAGAAATCTCTGGTTCCCTGATATGATGCAACATCAGACTTAAATCTGTCTCTGAATTTAAGTAATGAAGGGGCTTTACCAGGTACCCATGCTCTTATTCGTAAACCTTTCCGGTCATCATCAGCAATAAAAGTAGTATCGCGGCTCATTAATTTAACCGGTGCGCGGGTTATAGGATCTGTAATCCAGTAATACCTCGCATAAATGGTATATCCGCGCCCAACAATCTCCCTGTCAGTGAGTGTTGTGTTTTTATCATTAAGCAGAAAAACTAATGCAGTATCCCCGACATTAACATATTCAGTATTACTTGGATTTTTAGTAGCTAATCTGAATTTGGGATCCCCTACCCTGATGGTATCACCGTAACGAACAGCCCAGCTTCCGTCCGGTGCAACATTCGTAAATGCAAATAACAGTTCCTGTGCCGTCCATCTGTAACTTGTTTCTGTGGGTACATCGGTTTTTGTGGAATAAAAGACCTCCAGTAAACTCTTACGTAAACGTGAATCGTTGAGTCTGTCAAAAATGTCACATGTGTAATCAGTAATATGCATTCTTCTAAATGGTCTGCCGTATTCGATATTTCTGGCCATTCCAACTTCAGTATCGTACTGATTTAACCAATAAACATGTGTATTATTACGATAATCGTTAGCATTTCCTCCCAGCAGATTCACATCCCTGTTAAACTGTGTTGAAAATACAATTTCAGCATTCTTTTCATTTCCCTCTACCCATAAATCAGCGAAATTAGGTAATAAGGAATTATATCCACTATTAATACATTCTTCTGCCATTGCAGCAGCACGGGCAAGATCTTCCTGTTTGTTGCCGCCACGGCCAAAAAAAGGATCAGTATCAGTGCCGGAAGCTCTGGTTAATAATACCTTTGCAAGGTAGTGGCGTGCAGCATTCTTTGTGACCCTTCCGTAATCTGCTTGCTTTTCAGGACAGTAATTATATGCAAATTCGAGATCCTTAATAATTACATCATAGATCTCTGAAACAGGCTTCCTTGGCCATTCAGTTTCCGAGCCCGAGCTGGGTACAAGATGATAAGGAATAGGGCCCCATTGCTGAACGAGCAGAAAAAGAAACATGGCCCTCAGAAAACGCACTTCAGCCATACGTATGTTTTTACCTGCTTCATCTTTCATTATTCCCACTCCTCCTGTAACCATGGGTATTTTTTCAATAGCCACATTACAACGGTCAATACCATTATAATACGCTGCCCATATACTTTCGGGATACTGTTTGTAACCGACCTCAAAACCTACAGGGCTGATCATTTCAGTGTAATCATTATAACCGCCCATGGCATGGGTAGTGTAAGAATGGTCTCCTCTCTTCCATTCATCAGTACCATAGTTCCAAAGAGCATAAGTCCATTCGTCGCCATATTTTTTTCTCAGCACAGCATAACAGGAATTGATCAGTTTTTCAATTCCTTCTTCTGATTCGTAATAGTCATATTTCAGTACTCCAACCTGTTCTTCATCAAGAAACTTTTCACTGCATGAAGCAATTAATAATATTAAGGCTGACAGTAGAAAATAAATATATTTTTTCATAGCATTTCATTTTTGTATTAAGAAATAAAATTTTTAAAATCCAACTCTTACACCAAAAACCAGACTTTTGGTACTGATACCAGCAATACCTACCGTAGGCTCAACCTGATTGAGGTTCCAGCCTCTTGTTTTATAATTTCCCTGTGCTTCAGGGTCCATGTAATCATAGTTTGTGAAAAGAAATGGATTGGTAGCCATCACATATACCTGCATGCTGTTAATTTTTGCCCTGCTTATTAATGCTTTCGGTAAATAATATGATAAGGTAATATTCCTTACTTTGGCAAATGAAGCTTCCTTGTACCACAAGGCTCCCTGGTAATCAATCTGTCCGTCACGGGGTTGCTGGTGTGTTGCGTTTCTGCGATCCGGATCGAGCGGATTATAATAATGAACATCCCATGCCATATAGCGGCCATCAAGTGGCGGGACTCGTGAACGGTTATATATTCCCTGTCCGACTCTGAAATAAACAAAGAATGATAATTCAAATCCCTTATATGAGAATGTATTGGTTATACCACCTGTATATTTAGGTACATTGCTACCAACAACAGTCCTGTCGAGTCGATTAATAGTATCATTTTTATCCACATCAACCACTTTTATTTCTCCAACCCTAAAATCACCACCACTGGCATTATATCTTGCTATCCATGCCGAGTCCTCAGGTGTGTCCTGCAAAATTCCATCATATTTGTAATCATAATAAGAACCGATGGGGTGTCCGATAAATAAATTATTATTGATATCGTCAACACCGGTTCCATAAATGTCCACTACTTTTTCTCTGTTGGAAGAAAAAGTAAAATCTGTCTCCCATTTAAAGCCACTGCTGTTATTAATGTTTATTGAATTTATGGTTATTTCAATACCTTTATTATTCACTTTTCCTACATTTGCCCGTGTATAGGTATAACCCGTAACCGCAGGAATGCTTTTTTCCATCAGCAGATCATGAGTGTTAGCATTAAATAATTCAATTGATCCGGATATCCTATTATTAATAAATCCGAAATCAATACCCAGATTTGTTTGTGTTGTTTTTTCCCATCCCACATTTCTTGTGGCCACTTTCTCAGGAGCATATCCTTTGGCAGGTGCTTCTTCAAAAACATACAAAGTTTCAATAAGCGATCCATCTGTTTCATAAGGATCAACTGCCGATTGGCCGGTGGTACCATAACCAAGCCTTAATTTAAGTTGTGTTATTGCGTTGACATTAAAGAGAAAGGATTCATTTTTTAATTTCCATGCAAGGGCAAATGAAGGGAAAAAGTCCCACCGGTTGCTTTTATAAAATACACTTGCACCATCATACCGTATAGTGGCAGTTAACAGATATTTATCCATCAGATTATAATTGAGCCGCCCCATATAGGACTGAATCTGTTTTTTATTGAAATCAGAATATAAGGTTGAAAGATTTGCTGAAAGAGAGGATTCCATGTTATACCATTTCTGGCTTGCGTAAGCAAAATTCTGTGCCTGCATATCTGTTTCTTCATACCTTGTTGCACCGGCGCTTTGCAATAATGTTATGCCAATGTCATGTTTTCCAATGATTTTATTAATATAAATCAGGTTTTCCAAAGTCCATCCAACCCGTTGATTCTGTCGGTATTGAGCAGAATTTACATTCTGCAGTCTCGATGATTGTGGTTCGATAAAATCTCCTCTGCGGTAATGCCTGAAATCGATACCTGCATTGATTCTGTATTTTAGCCATTTAAACGGAGCAACTTCTGCGTAATAACTACCCAGATATCGGTTGGTTCTTTCTTCAATGGTAATATACCTGTTATCACGCAATGGGTTTTTAATCAGGTCATCTCCGGTAGGCAACATAAGAAAGTTACCCGCTGTATCATAGGGAACTGATAATGGTATCTGTGATGCACAGGCTCCGTATAATGCTACTCCCGGATCCCGCAAAATAAAACTATAATTTGTACTCATCCCGATGGTAAACCAGTCAGTGGCTTTAAAGTCAATATTTAAACGGGGAGTAAACCTTTTATAGTCCTGGCCTTTTTCAACACCTTCCTGGTTTGTATAACCTAATGATAATAACACGCCAATATCTTCAGTACCACCACTAACAGATAACTGATGGATCTGGGTGTGTGCCGTGCGTAATGCCTCACCCTCCCAGTCATACGACCTTACCTTGGAGGGATCATACAATGGCCTGCCAGTAACAGGATCGTTAACATAATTTCCGTTTTCATCAATTGTATAACCCATTTTTACTGACTCCCATACTTCAGGTGACATAGATCCAAAGCATGCCTCATCTTCAACTGGATTTGGATAAGGTGTGTAATAGTCTCCTTCACTACGTAAGACAGTGCGTCTCATTTCAGCCCACTGGGCACCATCCATCAGGTCGATTGTAACAAGCGGTTTTTCAAAAGCCAGTGATCCTTCATAATTAACCGAAGCTTTCCGGCCAATCCCCCGTTTTGTTGTTATCAGAATGACTCCGTTAGCTGCACGTGACCCATATATTGCAGAAGCTGAAGCATCTTTCAGAATTTCCACCGATTCAATATCAAGTGGATTAATCTCTTCAATACCTGATTCTACCGGAATTCCATCAAGAACATAGAGTGGCTCATTGCTGGCTTTAACCGACCTGTTGCCTCTGATACGGATTGTCGGAGCACTGCCGGGCGTAAAACCGGTATTAAAGACATCTACGCCAGCTGCACGTCCCTGTATTGCCTGATTCACATTCTGAACAGGCAATGACATTATCTGTTCGGCAGTAACCGAAGAAAGTGATCCGGTAATATCGCTTTTCTTAACCGTGCCGTAACCAACAACTACTACTTCTTCAAGGCTCTGAATGTCTTCAACCAGCAACATATTAATCACTTCCTTGTTATCAACCGTAATTTCTTCAGTAAGATAGCCCACATAAGAAAAAACAAGAACTGCATCGGGGTTAAGTACTGTGATGGTATATTTCCCGTCAATGTTTGTAACCGTACCATTCGTTGTACCTTTTTCCACTATGTTCACACCTGGCAACGGAGTACCATCACTTGAAGTTACTTTGCCGGTGACAATAAGTTGCTGCTGAACAGAATTTGCGGTTACCGGAGCAAGAACAATGACTTTATCCATAACGGTATAACTAATATTTGTTCCTTTCAATGCTTCCGTAAGCAGTTGAGAAACAGTTGCAGTCTTAAAGTTTATTGGAATTTTATGCTCAAGATTAACCTGGTCGTTTTTGTAAAAGATTTTATAATAGCTCTGTTCTTCTATGAGCCTGATTATATCCCCAAGTTTGGCTTCATTCATGTTTATATTAATAACAGCGTTCTGGGAATGCACATTTGCAGTGATGTGCAAAGCTGTCACAAACATGAAAATAAATGTGAATTTCATAACTAAAAAGAACTTTAGTAAAAATTTTTTTCTCATATTTGTATGGGTTTTAAATTCAACAATGAGCAGTACGGGCTCCATGAGTCCGTACCGGCGTTCTTGATTTACAGGATCGGTAAATGTTGTCGCATTCACCGGTCCTTTTTATAAACTGTAAAATTTAAGGGGATCTAAATAGCAAATTATTCATAGGTCAGGGTTTTTAGTTAATAATTAATTATATAAGTTAATAATTTTTTTTCATTTAGGGCTTAATTTTAACCTATTATTTTCTATTTAATGTAATCTGAATATAATTTTGATTTATATTGTATTTAATAGGTGTTGTCAACTTAATCGCTTCGAGTACCTGTTTAAGTGATTCATTATTAACAAACTTTCCTGTATATCTCTGTGCTTTAAGATCAGCGTCAAGTATGTCAATCTGAACTTTGTACCATCTTGACATTTTTATAGCAATTTCTTCAAAGGTTTCATTATCAAATACCAAAAGATGATCTTTCCAGCAGGTAATATTATCAGTATTCACATTACTGATAATTATTTCCTGATCAACGAACGGAACAATTTTGCTTTCTTCATTTTTATCATTAACAGCAATATGCTTAATAGAATTTTTTAAGGGTACTTTGCGATATACTAACCGCTCCGCAGGTTTCAGAACAACAGGAGAAAATTTTATTGTATTTTCTTTTGATTCAATACGCACCGAACCTTCAACTACTGTGGTTTCAATGGTTTTGTCCCTGGGATAACTTTTAACATTGAATTTTGTGCCTAATACCTTGACCTTTAAATCCTGCGTATATACAATAAAGTGAGAACCTTTTTGTTTGGTGACATCAAAATAAGCTTCTCCTTCCAGAAAAACTTTTCTCTCCTTTCTTTTCATGCTTACCGGATATTTCAGCCTTGATTCCGAATTCAACCATACTCTGGTACCGTCGGCCAAAACCAATTGTGACTTTTCACCTGAAGGAACAATAAGCTCTATCTGTTGGTTATTCCCCGAAATTATGTTCAGTAAATTTGTCTTATATAAAATTGAAAAGGAAAGTGCAAATACTATCAGAACTGATGCTGCAATACTTATATAATAAAATAATTCTTTTTTCCTTTTATTGCCTTTTTCGTCCGTATTAATATGCGCCATAAGACGATCACTCTGATGTTGCTTGTATTCATCAGAAAATTTTATTCTTTTGTGTGAGCTAAGCGCATTATATACATAAATAGCCTGCTCAAGTTCATTCTCTGTTATACCTTTATTTTTAATGTATTTATTTTGTAATTCGTCTTTCCTGTCATTGAACTTTATAATATCCGAAATAAAACCTTCATCCATTAAAAGCTTGTCAAATGTCAGTTTCTGTTCTTCTTTTTTCTTCATATAATTCAATAATATATAATAATGACGTTAAAAAATTTAATTTATACTCAA
>CAZBCB010000051.1:0-11395 GCA_964489905.1 uncultured Bacteroidales bacterium | reverse complement strand
GGTTAAACCCGGTTAAGTCATTAGTTCGCTTCGCTTCTAATGACAAATCCGGGTTAATTATGTCAGAGATTATCTCAAGTTCGTTAATTGAATTTTTCAAATAACGAATCGACAAACAAAAACGAATCATTACGAAATTTCAGAAAGACAGATTTTGTTTGTCGGGAAAGTCAATAGAAACAATATGTTTGAATTTTTGTTGTGTCTCTGTTGACTGATCGCGGATTATTTTACAGGCCTGAACCTGATTGCCTGACCCCCTCCCGGAGCAAGCTTAACAAGCAGATTCTGATTAGCAGTTACTTCTATTTCCTGGTAACTGAATGCAGCAGGGTTATTTTTCCAGTCTGCATCATCACTGTCTTTGTATATCTGAGCAAGGTATGTTCGCCCGTTTATTAAAAAGTTGAGTTCAATTATAAATTCACGGCTGTTTTCGTCAGTGATGGCGCCCAGATACCAGTCGTCAGAATTTCTGTCTTTTCGCACTGTTATTACATAATCGCCTATTTTTGCATCAATAACATGCGTTTCTTCCCAGTCAACAGGCACTGCCTTAATAAAATCAAATGCCTGATTATTACAGTAGTTTTCCGGTAAATCAGATGCCATCTGCATTGGACTATACAAAACAACATACAATGCAAGTTGTTTGGCGAGAGTAGTCTGAACCCTGGCACCATTCCGGGGATTGGTAATAAAATTAAATGTGCCGGGCGTAAAGTCCAACGGGCCAGCTAACATGCGGGTAAATGGCAGTATGGTTGTATGCGAAGGCGGATTTCCTCCGTCAGATGACCATGCATCATATTCTTGTCCGCGTGCCCCTTCCTGTGTCATAAAGTTGGGATATGTGCGGCACAAACCTGTTGGTTTTACTGGCTCATGGTTATCAATCATAATTCTATATTTGGCTGCTGTTTCAATAACTTTCAGGTAATGCCTTACCCCGTATTGGCTGTCATGCCATTCTTTTCCATCAAGGTATTTGTTGACATATCCTGTTTTTACAGCATCAACTCCAAGTCGCTGATACAGTTTAAAAGCGTCTTCCATTTGTCGTTCGTAATTGATTACCGCACCGCCGGTTTCGTGATGTCCAATGAGCTTTACTCCCAGATTTTTACCATAGTCAGTTACTTTTTCTATATCAAAGTCGGGATAAGCGGTAGTAAAGTTAAATGCCGTGCCATCTTCATACCATTTTCCATCCCACCCGTAGTTCCAGCCTTCAACCAGCACACCTGAAAAACCATGTTGTGCAGCAAAATCCATATATCGCATCGTGTTTTCAGTAGTTGCACCATGTTTGGTTCCTTGTCCCCACGTATATTTATCCAAATGCATAGCCCACCAGATACCAATATATTTCGAGGGCTTTATCCAGCTGACATCACTGATTGCACAAGGCTCGTTCAGATTAATCATTAAGGTTGAAGTAACCAGATCGCCAGGCTTTTGTCCAATAATCAGAATTCTCCAGGGTGTTTGCATGGGTGCTTTAGTATATACTTTTACCCCGTCTGACCAGGGCACCAAACAAGAAATGAAATGTGTTGAATCTCTTTTTAGTAAAGTCATTGAGGCATAGTCGGTTAAGTTTGCTTCGTGAATTGCCAGATAATATCCGTTCTTTGTTTCGATGGTGATGGGAGTATTGGCTGTGTCAATAACATTCATCGGAGTCAGTTGGTAAAGACTTTCGTAATAGCTATTGTAGCGATGCACAGGAATCCACCATGCATTATGGTGGTCAGGAAAGTTAAATTCTGTAAGTTCTTCTTTTATAATGATGCTGTCAATACCATTTTGAGATGGAATTTCATACCTGAATCCTACACCATCATTAAAAACCTTAAAGTTTAATCTGAAAGTACGTCTTGACCCTTTCTTCTCCTTTAATGTGAGCAAAAGCTGGTTAAAATTTTCTTTAACCCAATGTTGCTCACCCCAGACCTGCTCCCATATAGTGTCTTTGCTGTATTTTTTTACATCTGCAACCGTCAAACCGGTTTTCAAAGCCGGCATATTAAAAAATTCAAAGCCCAATGCCGACCATTGCAGGATAGTATTGTCGCCATACCTTATATGGTATTGCAGTTGTCCTTTATTATTTAGCCGGGTTGTAACTATTATATTCTTATCGGGCGATACCACCTGATATTCTTTATTTTGTGCAATCACATTCATACTTATTGTTAAAGCCAATATAACAACCATGCTATAAGTAAATTTTGATTTCATTCGACAGATTTTTAAAAATTGAATATTAGTGTTTTACAAAATGTATCCTGCAAATTTCACATCGCGGCTATGATGCAATAGTTCATCCCAAATTCGTTAACGGAATCTTTCACTTGACGAATGCATATTTAATTGATATTTAATTAATTACATGATAATATGTATATTAGTTATTACATTAGTTTTTCTTAAGCACTAAGTATTGATATGGTTCCATTGTTATGAAATCTGCAAGGTCAATAGTTGTATTATGGATAATTTCGGTGCAAGAAGCATTTTTAAATGCTTCTGGTACGACAAATGATACAGAGGCCAACCGCGTGTTTGCAATAGTAAGTAGCTGAATGGTATCATTTTGATATGTATAAGCCATAATATCATTATTACTATAACTGACAGCAGATGTTGATGCTATCAACCGGGTAAGTGATGTTCGTGCTTTCATAATATTTTTGAATTCATTCAGAAATTCCTGATTCACTGACCAGTCAATCGGATTTTTATTAAAAAATGAAATTTTATCCGGCCAGCCAATTTCCTGCCCATTATAGATGAGAACTGACGGACTTAAAAAGGAGGTAATTACAAAAGCAGATAAAGCCGCATTGTTACTGCCAAACGTCAGCGATGGCGGGTTAACCCATGCATATTCATCATGGTTGGTAATATATCGAAGCTTTGCAGTATTTGATGGAATCGCATCCAGCTCACTTTTATGGATGGTAAAAATATCAGATGCTGATTCGTTTTCAGAAAAAACGTTGATAAGTATTCCATAAAAATCCCATGCATATGTCATTTGAAAACCTGCCGTATAATGGTCGTTTCTTGAACCTTCGGCTAACAGGATTATATTGCGATTGGGTATTTTTTTTAATGAATCGATAGCCTGTTTCCAGAAAGAAAAGGGGACAAAATCGGCGGCATCACAACGAAATCCATCTATATTGGCTTTCTCAATCCAAAATTTCATAGACCTGATCATTTCCGCACGCATTGCGGGGTTGTTGTAGTTAAGTTCAGCAACATCATTCCAGTTGGTACCGGGAGGGCTGATTATCTGCCCTGAAGCGTCCTTAACATACCAATCAGGATTATTCTCAATCCACGGATGATCCCATGCAGTATGATTGGCTACCCAATCGAGAACAACAGCCATATTGAGTTCATGAGCTTTTTTGACCAGATTTTGCAAATCAGATATATTTCCATATTCTTCATCCACATCTAAATAATCCCGAATGCAATATGGCGAACCTACAGAATTGACCTGCCCTGCAGGATAAATTGGCATAAGCCAGATAACATTTACTCCAAGGCTTTTGATATGAGCTAACTGTTCGGTAACATTGTTCAGATTACCATTGTAACCAAATGCCTTAAGGTTTACTTCATAAAAAACCCTGTGCTTTACATCTGGTACATTGGCAAATGGTATTGCTGCCGGAGGTTTTAATGTTGTATCGGCATCAACGGGATTATCATCATTTTTACTACAGCTGTTAAGCAGCCCGGTAAAAAGTATCAGAGCTATTAACAAAATTTTTTCCGGACACTTTTTCATGACAAACAACTTTTTATATTAGCCTGATTTTTGTTCGTTTATAATTTATTGAATGTCTGATAATTGCTTTAAGCTATCAATAATAGCAATGGCTTTTTCGGTTTGTAACGACACAAAATAATAAAAAGCCTGATTTAGAAATTTTTGAGATGTAATGTCGTCTGATTTGAGTTTCCGTAACCGATACAAGTCATATATTTTAGTTAAACAGACAGTGTCGTAAGGAACCTGTGTAAATTTTTGCACTATTTCAAGCAGTTTAAACCTAAATTCCCGGGTAGGCTCAATCATTGTGCCTTCGCCGAAATCATTCCATGTTATCAGCTGAAGGTGATCGACGCCGGCAACGATAGCTTTATCAAGATTATTTTTTAATGTCTGGCCGTCGTTGTATTCAATTTGCCAGTCGAAACCGTCTCCCCATCCGCCTACTTCATAATAATCATTGAATCCGGGGTAAGCGCCTCCGATAAACATATCAAACAGGTCTTTTTTTGCATATTTGGTATCTAAAGCAGTGTTATCGACCCAGATATATTCTCCGCATGAAAAAGGAGCTGTTTCGGTTGATTTTCCGTTTAAAACAACAAAACATGGTTCAACAGACAAAACAGATAAGATTTCCTCCCATTCGGCCGGAGTATGGAATTCTTCCGGGCCAAAAACCAGAAGAAGTGGTTTACCTTTTATATTAATATATGCTGAATTTTTAAAATAATTCTGTTCAAGGTATTGCATATCATACTGTGCGCCTGATATACGGTCAAATGATGGATCAATTGTGCATGCAGCTTTAATAGTTCGGTCTTCATAAACCACAGCAAATTTCAGTCCTGTTTTACCCAGTAACTCTATCAATATTTCGCAGTTACGGCGGTTTTGTCCGTAATCATTGAAGTCCGTTGACCCATACCAGTCAATCAGCAGACCATCAATACCCGCATATTTCATAAGCAACAGGTGATATTCAATCAGGTTGGGATCGCCCGAGGCATAAGGTTCTATTAACGGGTAGAAATGGGAGGCTATTTCGCGCCTCCCGTTTTCATCCACGTTGTCGGGATTTCTCGTACTCATTGTCCAGTGGATACCCCATTGTCCGTTCGCAGAAGACTGTTTGTTTTCAAACCAGGGCATATAATGAACATAGGTTTGAATGTTATTTGTTTTATTAACATTAACAGGATTAAAAGCCTGCACTGTAAAATCATTGTTAATGGCCGGTTCGTCGTGTCCACAACAAACAAATCCGGCAAATAATATTAAACCCGCGAGGTATCTGTTGAATCCTTTCATTGTGTTACCCGTTTTGAATCAACCCTGTTTTAATATCCCGGATTCTGAATTAGTTTATCGTTTTTATCCAGTTCGTTTTGCGGAATCGGGAAAATTGCTCTATATTGAGGCGTTTCTCCTTTTATCCACCATGCTTCAAAGAAATCACCCATGCGTATATTATCAGTACGACGGTGGCCTTCAAAAACAAATTCGTGTTTCAGCTCTTCATCGAGTAGGTCGAGGTCAACAGTTGCAGGTGTTTCGAGTCCGGCCCGAGTACGTACCTGTTCAATAAACGGACGAGCAAGGGCAGGTGATCCAAGGCGGATGTAACATTCGGCTTTCATGAGCAGAATTTCTGCATAACGCATTACAACCCAGTCATGATCACGTTCCCACACTTCATCAGGTTTTACTTCATATTTAAACAAACGCACACCTTCATTTTGCAATGCATGTTCAAAATCACCTATTTCTTCGGTATAATTAAGCGGATTACCGTTATCCATCAGTATTGTTGCTCCGGTGGCAAGGTTTTTTTGTTCACCTGCGAGCATCGATTTCTTGCGCAGGTCGTTATCATCAAAGGATGAGTATAAACCGGGTTGTCCGCATATACCGTTTGCACACCACGGATATTGTCCGGATGAGTTAAAGGCTGGTCCCTGATTATAATGGAATGTCATCGAATGTAAATAATTACCCAATGTACCGGCCTTATGGTCATAAGGGATAACAAAAATATTTTCCTTTGACCCCTCATTTTCTGTCAGAAAATTGGTAAAATAGTTGGGTTCCAGTATATATCCCGTTACCTTGTCGCATGCATCGATACAATCCTGCCATCTGGGTGTTCCGGTGAAAACCTCAGCGTTGAGGTAAAGACGTGCCAGTAAGGTATTAGCAACATTTTGAGTGAATCGGCCATAAAGAATTTCATCAGGTAATTTATCCATTATTTCAAGCAATTCACTTTCGACAAAATCAAATACTTCGGTTCTGCTCGAATTAGCCGGTAGTTCCATATCCTCAAAGCTGGTTACAATTGGAACATTGCCAAATAAATCAAGCAGGTTATAATAATAATAAGCTCTGAGACCTCTCAATTCAGCCTTAATAATATCTTTGGCCTCAGCCGATAATTCAGACTTGTCAACCTGGTAAATCACCGCATTTACTTTTGCAATACCTTCATAATTGTATCTCCATGCGCTCAGTATCATCGGATTTCCGGCATCCCATGTATGATATTCTGCCTGCTGGTAACGCCCGCCGTCAAACCAGTCGGTTCCCCGTGTAGGGATGCAGGCTTCGTCAGATACACATTCTACCAGAAAAAATACATATTCGCAAGTAGGGTATGCAATGGACAGATCATCTCTGAAACCTCTTAATGAAGCATAGGCACGTCCGACAATGGTTTCAACCTCAGCAGGTGTCTTTCCGTAATCTGCTGACCTTACCCTGTCATACAAGGTTTCATCAAGGTTGGTGCAACTGTTTAATAGCAAAGCAACAACCAGTGCCGAAAAAAATATTTTGTTTTTCATATTCCTTTGAATTAAAATTACTTAGAATGAGACATTAAGGCCCATAAGCACTGTACGCGCTTTTGGGAAATAATTAAACCTGTCAATACCCGGACTTGCCAGTCCGTCAATACTGATTTCAGGGTCTATTCCTGAATATCCGGTAATTACAAACAGATTTTCTCCGGTTAGATATATCCTTACATGGTTAATCCCTGCTTTTAATACTTTTATGTTACATCCCAGCGTGACATTCTGTAATCGCAGAAATGAAGCATCTTCAATCCAGTAACTCGAATATGTCGGATTTGAGGTTATACCTTTTTTAATGAACTCATCCGTAACATTCTGAGCTGGCATTCGGGTTGGATCGCTCATGCTCATGGCAGTGGCATTCAGAACCTTTTGCCCTATCATACCATAAGTTGAGATATTCAGGTCAAACTGCCGGTATGTAAAGGTTGTGCTCCAGCCGAAGCTTAATTTTGGCTGTACCGTGCCCAGATATTGCACTTTACCGCCATCTTCCATAATGAATTTCCCGAGGCTGTCAATCCCGGAACATTTAGGTCCGAAGAAAGCGCCAACCGGATAACCTTCAATAACAAGCTGTGCATATTGATTTGACATACCCCTGATTCCGTGCAAAGACCCCGTACGTATTGTATCTGCCTTATACACCTGGTTAGAGAGTTTTTCAATTTTTTGTTTGTTATGTGCCAGTGTCAGATTCATATCCCATGAGAAAAGTGATTTTCTGATTAAATTGGCATTCAATGTAAATTCTATCCCTTTATTGCTCAGGTCGCCCACATTGGCAAGCATAGTGCCAACCAGGTAAGGGGGTTGGGGAACAGCATAGGTATAAAGCAAATCACTTGTCTTTTTCTGGTATAATTCGATACTTCCGTTTATTCTGTTAAGTAAGGTAAAATCAACGCCAATATTAATCTGGGCTGTGGATTCCCATTTCAGGTCGGGATTCGGATTTTGAACGGGGCCGTATGATTGTTTCCATGTGCCTGAAGCAGCATCGTAATACGAATCAGTGCCTGCGCCGAGAATTGCCAGAGATTTATATTCTCCGATTCCATCCTGATTACCTGTTACACCATATCCTGCGCGCAATTTCAGGTTGTTCAGCCATGAAGAAAATGCCATCATAAATGGTTCACCTGAAATACGCCAGGCAGCCGAGGCTGAAGGAAACAAGCCCCATTTATTATTGGCTCCGAAGCGTGAAGAGCCATCATTTCTTAAAGTAGCTGTAATCAGGTATTTTTCTTTCAGATTATAATTCAGGCGGGCAAAAAATGAAATAAGCCTTGCATTGCCCTTGTATGAATACACATCACCTGTGCGAAAATCCTGTCCTGCAGCCAGATTATTGTAAAGGAAAAGGTCTGTATCAAAACCCCGCCGTTCTGCGCCAAATCCTTCATAGGTATTATCAAGAAACGAATAACCACCCATAAGGTTGACTTTATGAAGCCCTGCAATGGTGATATTGTAGGTAATATAAGTTTCAAGCTGCATGGTGCGGTAGTCGCCCAGTGTTTTTTGAGCATAGCCTTTATCAGCAATTCCACCCAGATATGCATAGGTAGGAAGGTAATAACGCGACTGTGCAGAATTATATTCATAAGAAAGGTTAACAATACTTTTCAGCCCTTTTAATAATTCAAGTTCGGCTTTTCCAAACCCCAGCAACCGGTGCCGGGTATTATCATTGAATCGGTTTTCATTAATTTCAACAGGATTTTCGGTATTGGTACCTGCAATTTCAGTGTAATCACCGTTTTCATCCTTTACAGGAACAGTTGGGTTAAGATTATACGCACGTTCGAAAATGATATAGTTGACCGGATTCCATTTATCAAAATTACTGTAAACACCGGCTTCAAGTTTCAGTTTATTATTCAGAGTAAAATGATGAGCTGTAATGCTGGCTCCCAGGCGGTCGAGATGGCTGTTTTTAATAATTCCGTTATTATTCAGGTAACTGAGAGCAATACGAAACCCTCCGCTCTCACTGTTATTTGAAAACGAGAGCGTATGGGAATGAGAGAGGCTTGTTTGTTCAATTTCTTTTTGCCAGTCAGTATTTGCACCATAATCAACCGCTGAAGCAATGTTTTTATCCCTTACATATTTTCTCCACTGATTGGCCGAAAGCATATCGAGATGATTTGCCACCCTGCCTATTGCCACATAACTGTTATATTCTGCCATTTTACCCCTATTGCTTCTATTGGTGGTGACAATAATCACTCCATTGGCACCTCTTGATCCGTATATTGCAGCAGCTGATGCATCTTTGAGAACATCAACAGAAACAATTTCTGAAGGCTGAACAGTGTTAAAATCGACCCCCGGTATTCCATCAACCACTATCAATGGCCCGTTGCTTGCTGACAGGGATGTTCCTCCTCTTAAACGCAAACTTGCTCCTCCTGAAGGATCGCCAGTACCTTGCACAACAGTAAGACCTGCAACCTTACCCTGCAAAACCTGCTCAGTAGATGAGATAACCCCTTTTTTTAAGTTGTCAGATGAAACCGATGCAATTGCCCCGGTCAAATCAGCTTTTCGCATGGTACCATATCCTACCGCAACAATTACTACTTCATCAAGTTTTGAAATATCAGGAACCATTACTATCCTTAAATCAGTCTGGTTGCTGATTTTTATTTCTTCGGTAAGATACCCTACAAAAGAGATCAACAGCGTACTGTCTGTCGGAACAGTAATTGAAAATTTACCGTTAAAGTCACTGGTCGTGCCGTTAGTAGTTCCTTTGATAATTATTGTTGCACCTATTAGAGGCTGATCAGTATTATCCACAATGACTCCCCGCACAGTCACATTGCTTTCCTGCTGGGCAATAACCGAAAGACATGAAAACAACAATATTGCAATGGTCAGTATTGATTGTTTGATCAATGCATTTATTAATATATTTATTTGGTTCATATATTTTAATGTTTTAAATTTTTTATTGTAATTGTACCAGAGGAATATCCGAATTGGTAATAATGCGACCGGTATTATCCCTGATAACAACATTTATTTTTTCCGGAGTGGTAATATCTTTTAATGCAGTGACAAGGTCAACACATGCTTTCATTTCATCTTTGTTGCCTTCAAAGGACCCTGTGAGCTCAATGGTACCTGCAGTAATTTTATATGTTAACCCGGTAACAAATGATTCATTCTTTTGCCTGATAATACATAAAATATCTTTCTTGCTGATTTTCTGCGGGAAGAAAATCAAGGAAGGAATTGGTTCAGCCGGCACTTCAGGAGCCTGAATTAGAAAATCGTTGCAATTTTGTGCTTTTCCTTCATGATTCCACGCTTCATCAGCAAACACAATATTGATGTTATTCACAACATATTCATCTGAAAGCTGAAAGTAATCTTTTATTATCAGATCCATCCGGTAGATACCATCCCCGATTGAGTCGAGTCTGGTTTTTGAAAGGTTTGAGGCATTGTTTTCAACAATTTTATCCCAGTTATTTACACCTGCATGCATGTGAACATTTGAAGCAAGGGCAAGGTCACCCTGAACAGGTGTTGTATTGCATTTTGACCATGTATTATTTGTGTTCACCAGAATTGATAAAGGACGATCAACTTTAAAATTTTCCGGAAAGTAATCAATAATTGCAGTTCCTTTAATAGTTGAAAGGTCATACAATCGTATATCATTTGGAGGAGTCTGATCAGGAGCAAAAGCATCCGTTACCTTGCTGCCATCTTTGTTTTTTAGCAGGCCGTAAAAAGCTGTTACAGAACCTGCTTCCACTCCATAATATTCAGTGGGCGTAAGATCAAAACGCCATATATTACCTTCAACATGAGTAAGAGCAGCAAAGTCAGACGAGTTGTTCCAGTTACCTGCATCAGGTTCACTTGGAAACCATGTCCACATATAAATACCTTCGGTTTCGCCTTCAAGAGCCGTACCCGTAACATCAAAATACCAGGATACCGGTTCATCGGCCTTAAAAACAGCAGGTTGTGTCCATATTTCAGCAATCCTTCCCTGGGAAAAAACATTATAAGAAATGACCAGAGAAAATAATATCATTATTGTTACAGTAATCTTTTTCATAATGAATTTTATTTAATTAGCAGGTTTACATTTAAAAACATAAGACACATAAGGTATAGTGCCATCATACCTTACCAGCTTAAATTCAAGTACTTTCGTTTTCGCCGGAATGGTGGTAATAATTAATTCATCAGTAAGCATTGTTTTTGCCTCATCCGAATAGAGCCTGATTTTGTTAGCATTTCCATCAGCTCGTGTGAAAGGTTTATCAAGTTCCCAGTAGCCGTTCCTTGAAAAAAGCTCAGGCGCATTGCCGCGAACCTCATAGGTGGTAGGCTGCATGGAAACATCAACATTTAGCGCAATGGAAAAGCTGTTGAATTCAAACATTGAGGTTAAAACCATTTCGTCAGGCTTCACAGCATTTACTTTGGCAATTTCATCAATTTGCTTAATACTGGTTAGTGTCCATACTCCATTAATCTTTTCATACAAAGTGACGGGCTCTGAATAACTGCCGTCATCCGTAAGTTCACAACCCTGTATAAGGGCTATGAAAAACAAAAGTAAAAGCAGGTTGTAGTTAATTTTTCTCATATTCTTTTGAATTGAATTGATTGTAGTTACTAAAAGGCAAAAAATAAGATGCAGTCCTTTTTATTGCAATCAAAGCTATCGACCCTTGCTCTTAAAATGAATTTTCAAAGTAAAAATATAGAT
>CAZBCB010000050.1:0-11435 GCA_964489905.1 uncultured Bacteroidales bacterium | reverse complement strand
CTGACCAAAGAACAGCAATTACTTTTTGAAACATTATGCACACAGAATAAAATAACAGAATAATCCGAATTAATTCAGGCTTTTTATTAATATTTGGCTTTAAGATTTTAAAAATACAAGCACTCAGATATGCAAGAATAAAATTAACCCAAAAATAATGAACTATGGAAATAAAACTGTCTTTTTTGCCTGAACGTCCGCTAAACCAACTGTAAAAGGTTTTACCATGATGATGGACAAAGGTCTATCAATCAGAGAAGTTGAAAATTTCGTAGATAATTGTGCCAATGTTACTGATTTAGTTAAATTGGGTTTTGGTACTGCAGTGGTGACTGCTCAAACATTGGAAACAAAAATTAAAATCTATCATAAAGCAAATATCAGAGTTTATCTGGGAGGTACACTCTTTGAGGCCTTCGTAATAAGAGGTATGTTCGATGATTATCTTAAACTGATCGAAAAACTTAAACTCGATATGGCTGAAATCTCCGATGGATCTATGTATATGCCCCATCAGCAAAAACTCGAATACATAAACCGGCTTTCAAAATATGTAACCGTTCTTTCTGAAGTAGGATCAAAACAGAAAGGCATTGAAATACCTGATAATATATGGATTGAAATGATGAAAACCGAACTTTCAACAGGTTCATGGAAGGTTATTGCAGAAGCCCGTGAAAGCGGTACAGTAGGGATATATCATAATGACGGATCGGCAAATGAAGAACTGATTTCCCATATTACAAAACAGATTGATCCTGAAAAAATAATCTGGGAAGCTCCAACAGGAAAACAACAGGTGTGGTTTATAAAATTATTGGGAGCAAATGTAAATCTTGGGAATATTGCAACTAATGATGTTATACCGCTGGAATGCCTCAGACTTGGCTTAAGAGGTGATACATTTTTTGAATTTTTACCTGCTGAACTGAAAAATTTAAAACCGGATTCTGACAAATACAAAAAAATATAATCAAAGTGTGATGATTATTAATATGTTGTTATAAAATGAAACAATATGGCCTTATCGGTTATCCGCTAACGCATTCTTTTTCAAAAAAATATTTTAACGAGAAATTTGAAAAAGAAGGCCTGGCTCAATGCAGGTATGAAAATTATCCATTGAAATCTATTGATGAGCTGCCTGAGCTGATTAATGACAATGCTGATATATGCGGACTGAATGTTACCATCCCATACAAAGAGCAGGTCTTACCTTTTCTCGATACAATAGATGAAAATGCCGCTAAGATAGGCGCAGTCAATACAATTAAAATTATTCGTAATAAACAAAAACCTTCTCTGCATGGCTACAATACAGATGCCTATGGTTTTTATACTTCACTGAAGCCTTACCTTAACAAACATATCAGGCACGCCCTGATTTTAGGGACTGGAGGTGCTTCAAAAGCTATTGCCTATGTCCTTGGTCAGCTTAATATCAATTACCTGTTTGTTACAAGAAATCCCCGCAGTGAAAATCATATATCCTATTCCGACCTTTGCGGGCCGGTTTTATATAATTTTCAACTTATTGTCAACACATCACCTGTAGGAATGTTTCCTGATATTCAAAGTTGCCCTGATATACCCTACGAATTTATTTCAAAAAAGCACATTCTGTTCGATCTGATATACAATCCACCTGAAACTGTATTTTTGAAAAAGGGTAAAGATAGGGGGGCATTAACCATCAACGGGCAGCCAATGTTACAGTATCAGGCCGAAAAAGCATGGGAAATCTGGAATAGTTAAGTGAAACCGCTAATACAACATGATCAGGTTACGCACCATTTTTATCAGGTATGATCAAAGAAAACGGTTTATTGTGTAGTATTTGCCATTTCCTGTAACTTTGCACTGTATTTTAATCCATACTTTGTTATATTATTGCCATTAATCTCGAATTTTATCTTGTCTGATAGCAAAATAAAATTAATTGCAGATCCTTCATTTAATGCTCCGTTTTTTTCAGTGATAATCAGAATACTTTTATCTTGCACAGCAGCAATTATTTCTGCCATTTGTTTGGTTTTTCCAAAGGGAACAAACAGAATATGACAATTGGTAATTTCCTGAACGGTCTTATAATTGATAATCTGAATCTCTTGTATACCCACTTTTTTTCCGGCTGTATATATTTTTAGCTCATCAGCCACGGGAGAAGATCCAAGTGAGGCAATAATAAAAGGCCCTGTCCGGTAATTACTTGGCCATTCCACAAGGCGTGAAAAATTATATATAAACATGGCTTCAGCCTTGGGAATTGATGTCTGTGCTGTTGTTTTGCCTGCTAATACAATTAGCAACAGATAAATCACACTTGTTATTTTTAAAAACTTTTTACTCATCGTTAAACTGTATCTATATTATTATACGAATCAGTAACAAAAAATGTTAATTTATTGTTAAAATCAAAGCAATTAATATTGATATAAAGACAACTTTAATAAATAAAACAGCTGATTTCGGTGATAAGGCTTATATTGCCGAGGTTTATTTATACTGCCAGAAAACTTCGGCCGAAGTGCACAGGTTTAAGTACCTGATAGGGACATTTCTTCGAGTTTGGAGCTTATTTTTATACCATATTTACTGGCATTACTGGCATTAAGTTCAAATTTCAACTTATCCTCAAGTATAATAAAATTAATAGCTGCCCCTTCCTTTAAGGCACCCGTTTTCTCAGTAATTAATAATGTGCTTTTACCTTCCAGTACTGATGAAATCTCGGCCAATTGTTTTGATCGTGAGAATGGTATAAAAAGAATATGACAGGTAGTAATTTCCTGGACAGTTTTATATCGTATTATCTGAATGTCCTGAGTACCCACTTTTTTACCTTTGGTATATACATCAAGTTCATCTGCCACGGGCGAAGTACCAAGGATGCCAATAATAAACGGACCGTTTTTATATGGCCCCGGCCATTCTATAAGCCTTGAAAAGTTAAAAATAAACATCGCCTGGGCTTTCGGAATCCCCATCTGACCATAAAGGCCAATGTTAATCAGGATCAGGTAGCTCACAATATGTAATAATCTTTTCATGACTATTGAAAAACCTTATAGTTTATTTTATACGGTAATATTAAATAAATGTTATAGATACAGCAAGAAGATTTAATTTTTATTTTATTTATATTGTTCATTTTCAATTATATTCTTATTGAATCAGGATAGCGTATTTTAATCAGAAACAAGCCTTGCGCCGGAACCGATAATGATGCTGCACTCCGGTTCCGCAACTGAATTATTTTTTCAAATTCGTTCATAGTAATTTTTTCTTTACCTACATCAATTAGTGTGCCAACAATTGCTCTTACCATATTTCTCAAAAAGCGGTCTGCTTCTATCGTAAATACCAGAATATCATCCTGTTCTGTCCATCTGGCACGAAATATTTTGCAGCGGTTTGTTTTCACATCTGAATGTAGTTTGCTGAAACTGGTAAAATCATTATTCTTTTGCAATATTTCACAAGCTTGGTTCATCAGACCAACATTGAGTTGATAAGGAAAAAACCATGAAAATTCATTTTCAAAGGGATTTTTCTTTTGGCATAACCGGTATTCATATGTCCTTGATATGGCAGAATAACGGGCGTGAGCATCTGAAATTACAGGATATAAATCATTTACTGCAATATCATCCGGTAATAAACTATTTAAGCCATATATTATTTTTGATTTCAAACAGGGATCAAAAGCATTACAATCAAAATGTACAGCAAAATATCGTGCATGTACTCCGGCATCTGTTCTTCCTGCACCAACGGTTTTAATCTTTTCTCTAAATAAAGTTGAGAGGGCTTTGTTGAAAGTCTCCTGAACCGATGTGGCATTCGGTTGCATTTGCCAGCCATGAAAAGCTGTACCCTTAAATGCTATTTCAGCAAAATACCTCTGCTTCATCAGGTTAATTGAATTCATCTTAAAATTGCAATACTTAAATATTTTTTGCAAATTGTTTTTTGCACAATTAAACAGGCAAGCAATGTTTAACAATTTTTAACACAATAACATACAAAGATTTTTAAATACTACACATCTTTGCATATTCTTTAATAATAAATGGAATACATTTTGTTAAACCTTCAAAAGTAGTAAGTCAAATTATTGAGAAATTATGAGTGAAGTAGCTATTCAAATTCGTGAACTCAATGAAAAAATTGAACGCGAAAGCGCTTTTATTGATTTAATTAATACGCAGATTAAAAAAGTGATTGTTGGGCAAAAACATTTAATTGATAGTATGTTAGTTGCATTGCTATCTGACGGGCATGTATTACTTGAAGGAGTTCCTGGCCTGGCTAAGACACTGGCTATTAATACACTTGCCAAAACTATTGATGCAAAATTTGCCCGGATTCAATTTACACCTGATTTATTGCCGGCTGATCTTATTGGTACCATGATATACAGCCAGAAAGAAGAGGATTTTCAGGTGCGGAAAGGCCCGATTTTTGCAAACCTTATTCTTGCTGATGAGATAAACCGTTCACCCGCAAAGGTGCAAAGTGCATTACTCGAGGCCATGCAGGAAAAACAGGTAACAATAGGCTCGCAAACTTTTGAATTACCAAAACCTTTTTTGGTATTGGCCACTCAGAATCCGATTGAACAGGAAGGTACCTATCCATTACCCGAAGCCCAGGTCGACCGTTTTATGCTGAAAATAGTCATCACCTATCCATCAAAGGAAGAAGAAAAATATATTATTCGGGAAAATCTGTCTATGCAGTTTCCAACTGCAGCCACTGTTATTAAACCCGAAGACATTGAAAAAGCACGAATGGTGGTTAAAGAAGTCTATATGGATGAGAAAATTGAACAATATATCATCGATATAGTTTTTGCTACAAGATTTCCTGCACAGTAAATTATGGTGCTTCTCCGCGCGCCAGTATTAATCTGGCAAAAGCTGCAAAGGCTTATGCTTTTATCAGAAGAAGAGGCTATGTTATTCCTGAAGATGTCAGAGCTGTTTGCCATGATGTCCTGCGGCATCGCATAGGGCTTACATATGAAGCTGAAGCTGAGAATATAACTTCAGAAGATATTATTACTGAAATATTAAATAATATTGAAGTTCCATAATGACAGGTCTCCGAAATATTGTATTGTTGCTTGTTGCAACTGTTTGTATTTCATCTGCAGCCCAGAATTATATTGGTATGCATAAGGATGAAATAATAAAAGTAATGCATGATTCCAGGCCTAATTTTAAGCTTGATAAAAATGCAGTTAACCGAAGCTATAATTATTTAAAATTCATTGACAAATCTACTGAACAGACCATTTTGTTCTTTTTGTCCGAAAAGAATTATTGCACATATGTTAGATGGATGTCCGATTATTCAAATCTTAATGATATAATTTCCGAACTTAACAGGAAATATAAAAAGTAAGACGAAAAGACCTGGTATTATACTGATGGCGGACAGGATTATGTGGTTACACTTGAAGAAAATGAGTGGTTTTTTACAATAAGCATCAGGAAAAAATAGGGAGGAATAAATTGGAAACTAACGAATTATTAAAAAAAGTCAGAAAAATTGAAATAAAAACAAAAGGCCTTACTCAGCACATTTTTGCCGGCCAGTATCATTCGGCCTTTAAAGGCAAAGGAATGACCTTCAGCGAGGTAAGGGAATACCAATATGGAGATGATATCCGCAGTATCGATTGGAACGTAACGGCCCGTTTTAATCATCCCTATATCAAGGTATATGAAGAAGAAAGGGAACTTACTGTTATGCTGCTGATAGACGTCAGTGGCTCAGGCTATTTCGGAACCCGACAACAGTTTAAAAGAGATATGATAGTCGAAATAGCCTCTGTTTTAGCATTTTCTGCCATACAAAATAATGATAAGGTAGGTGCAATACTTTTTTCCGATCGTGTTGAGAAATTTATCCCGCCTAAAAAAGGACGTGGTCATTTATTAAGAATAATAAGGGAACTAATTGATTTTCAACCCGAAAATCATAAGACTAATCTTACTGAACCTCTTCGTTATCTCACCAATGCTATTAAGAGACGCAGTATTTCATTCCTGATCTCTGACTTTATGGGTAATGATTTCGAGGAAGCTCTCAGAATTGCCAAGAAAAAACATGATATGGTTTGCATATGGGTTTATGACTATCGTGAAACTGATTTGCCTCCGGTAGGATTAATTAAATTTAAAGATGCTGAAACAAATGAGGAATGCTGGGTTGATAGCTCTGACAGACATGTGAGGGAAGCATTCCGAAAGGTGAGTAAAAGCAGGGAAGAAGATTTAAAAGAATTATTTAAAAAAACCGGCATTGATTATATCAGCATTTCAACCGGCCATGATTATGTTAAACCACTCATATCGCTTTTTAAACACAGAGACTGACGGAGATAATTTCACTGCTATGGATATGAGAAAAAGAACTAACGCTTTACTATCGGCATTGATATTTGCACTATTCATCCCAATAAGTGCATATACTCAATTAATTGAAGTAAGAGTTCAGTTGGATACAAATATTATTCAGTTAGGTGATCTGGTAAATATGAAAATTGAAATTGAAAAGCCTGCAAATTCTGTTGTTGTTTTTCCGGCTTTTTCTGATACACTTACTTCTGAAATTGAAATAGTTGAAATAGGCAAGCTTGATTCTTCAGTATTGAAAAATAATATAATTTTATTGAAGCAAAATCTCAATTTAACCGTTTTTGATACGGTTTTGTTTATTATTCCGCCACTTACATTTGTTTATCAATCAGCAGACTATACTGATTCCGTCTTTTCATCATATAATTTCCTCGGAGTAATGCCTTTTCCCGTCGATTCTACTAATGCGATAAGAGATATAAAAAATATATATAATGTACCTTTAGGTTTTAGTGAGATTTTTCCTTTTGTCCTTATATTTTTGGGCATGGCCATTTCAGGCTGGTTAGTTTGGTACATAATTAAAAAGAAGAAACGTAATGAACCCATTATTTTTAGAGCAAAACCTGTTGATCCTCCCGATGTGGCTGCTCTTAGGGAATTAGATCGCCTGAAAGCTGAAAAACTATGGCAACAAGGTAAGGTGAAAGAATACTATTCAAGAATATCTGAAATTATTCGGGTTTATATCGAAGGGCGTTTTGGAATAGCTGCACCTGAACTTACGTCTTATGAAATTCTTGCAGGAATACGTGAAGCAATTTATAATAGTTCAGATTATGAAAAATTGAAATCTGTTTTACAGTTATCTGATCTGGTTAAGTTTGCCAAGGCAAATCCTGAACCCGATGAAAATGTTGATCAGTTTGAAAATGCATATCAGTTTATTTTAAATACACGCTACCAGCAACAGGCAGAAATTATGGCAACTGATGTGCCTGAGACTAATGAACATGAAAAAGTTGATAATGAATTATGACGCACATAAAGTTTGCACATCCTGATTATCTTTTCCTTTTGCTTGGAATAATACCAATTATAGTATGGTATGTTCTAAGTAACAACAAATTGCAGGCTAACCTGCAGTATTCTGATATAACACAATTAAGGCAAATAGGAAATACTGTAAGGGTTCATTTGAGACATCTTCCTTTTATTATTAGAATGATAGCTTTAATTTTTATTATTATCGTTCTGGCGAGGCCTCAATCAACAGATAGACATGAAACAACAACCACAGAAGGAATAGATATTATGCTGGCTCTGGATATTTCGGGCAGTATGCTTGCACGTGATTTCACCCCCGACAGGCTTGAAGCTGCAAAAGATGTTGCAATTGAGTTTATTTCAGGAAGACCACATGATCGCATAGGATTGGTTGTTTTCAGTGCAGAGAGTTTCACTCAATGTCCGCTTACAACTGATCATGCCGTGTTAATTAACCTTTTTAAGGATATTAAAAGTGGAATTATTGAAGATGGTACTGCTATCGGCCTCGGGTTGTCAAATGCAGTTAAACGATTGAAAGACAGTGAAGCTAAAAGTAAGGTTATTATTCTTTTAACAGATGGGATGAATAACACAGGTTCAATAGACCCTCTTACCGCAGCTGAACTGGCCAAAACATTTGGCATTAGGGTTTACACAATCGGAGTAGGCAAGCAAGGTACTGCTCCCTACCCATTTCAGGATGCTTTTGGAAGGGTTATCATACATAATGTTCCGGTTGAAATAGACGAAGCTACTTTACAAAGAATAGCCGATTTGACAGGAGGGAATTATTTCAGGGCAACAAACAATGAAAAATTAAGGCAGATATATGCCAAAATTGATCAGCTTGAAAAATCAAAAATTGATGTCAGAGAATACAGCCGGAAAAAGGAGGAATACAGAATTTATGCTGTTATTGCATTGTTGTTGCTCGTAACTGAAATGCTGACAAGATATTTGTTTTTCAGAACTATTCCATAATTATTTTAAAGGTATGGAAAAAGAAGTATTCAGATTTGCTCACGTAGAATTTTTATACTTATTGGCCTTATTGCCGGTTTTGGTTATACTATATCTATCATTTGTGTGGTTTAAGAAAAAGTCAGTAAAAACTTTCGGAGATTATGAACTGGTAAATAAGCTTATGCCTTATGTATCATTAACCCGGAGTCACTTTAAATTTTTTCTGATGCTCCTGAGCATCACTTTGTTGATCATTGCCATTGCAGGGCCTCAGTTTGGTTCCAAAATCAAAGAAGTAAAAAGAAAAGGCATTGAAATAATTATTGCCTTAGATGTATCAAATAGCATGATGGCACGTGATGTGCAGCCAAACCGGCTGGAACGTGCAAAACAGATAATTTCAAAACTTATTGATCAGTTTGAAAATGATAAGCTTGGTATGATCGTTTTTGCTGGCGATGCCTATACCCAGATTCCCATTACCAGTGATTACATTGCTGCTAAAATGTTTCTGGCAGGAGTGAATACTAATATGGTTACAAAACAGGGAACGGCCATAGGATCGGCAATTGAACTGGCAATGAAATCATTTAGTCAGCAGGAAAAAATTAACCGTGCAATAATAATCATCAGTGACGGAGAAAACCACGAGGGCAATGCTATAGAAATGGCCCGTGATGCTGCTGCAAAAGGAATTAAGATTTATACTATTGGCATTGGTAAACCCGAAGGAGTACCCATACCGGATTCTGAAAGCTCGTTTATTAAAGAATACCGGCGTGACCGAAACGGAAATATTGTTACAACAAGGCTTAACGAACAAATGCTTCTGGAAATCGCGAGGGAAGGAAACGGCAAGTATTTCAGGGCAGTATCAGGTAATCTTGGTCTTAATGAACTATATATAGCCCTGAATAAACTTGATAAAACTGAAATTGAATCAAAGGTGTTTTCTGAATATGAAGAACAATTTCCTGCTTTCATTTGGATAGTTCTTTTTTTGTTAATATTTGAACTGGTTTTACGTGAGAGAAAAAGCAAGTGGCTTAGTAATATTAAATTATTTACATGATTAGCTTATGAAAACACTGTGTAAATCATTGTTTAACATAATTATGGAGAAGATTAACACCTTAAGTATTGATCAGGCTAATAACCCAATACACGTTGGTTCCTCCGATTATTATTCGGGACTGAATATTCAACCCATAATGTTTAATTATTTACAGATCCAACGAATCATTATTATAATAACAGCACTATTCATTACTTTTCTATGCCACGCCCAGACTGCTGATAGAAAATATATCCGAAAAGGAAATAAGGAATATTTTAATAAAAAATATGAGCAGGCAGAGGTTCTCTATCGGAAAGCTCTTGAAAAAAACATAAATTCCAGAAAAGCAGAATATAATTTGGCAAACGCATTATACAAACAGAATAATTATGATGCTGCTGCTGCAAAATATAAAACTCTGGCAGAAAATGAAAAGGAAAGAAATGAAAAATCAAAATATTTTTATAACATGGGGAACGCATTACTTAAGGAGAATAAACTGGATGAAAGCATTGAAGCATATAAAAATGCTATTCGGTTGAATCCTCATGACCAGGATGCGAAGCATAACCTGCAGATAGCCTTACGAATGAAAAACGGAGGAAGGAGTTTACAAAACCAACAAAACCAACAAAATCAGCAGAATCCACAAGGTCAGCAAAATCAGGATAATAAAAAGCAATCACAGAATAATCAGCAAAACGAGCAACAGGATAGGCAGGACAAACAGCAACAGAAACAATCTCAATCTCAGTCTCAACATGGCCAGATATCAAGGGAAGACGCAGAAAGGCTTTTACAGGCACTTGAAAACGATGAAAAAAAAGTATTACAGAAAGTAAAAGAAAAACAATTACAAATCAGAAGAGTACAGGTTGAAAAAGATTGGTAAAATTTATTTACTATGAATAAAACATTCAGATTAAACGCGAGCTGTTATTTATTATTGTTTATTTCTGTGAGCCTTCAATCGTTTCTGATTGCACAGGATATTGAATTCAAGGCTATAGCTGAACCCAATGTATTAAATGTGGGTGAACAATTTACACTTACTTATGAGTCAAATCAGAAAATATCTGATATTGACTTGCCTGAATTTAATGATTTTCAGGTGTTAGGTGGGCCCAGTATAGGCCAGAGCACACAAATTGAATCTTCTCCCGGCAAGACATACACAAAGACTACCTATAGTTATACATATTATTTGCGTGCTGTTAAAGCAGGTAAATTTAACGTTGGACCTGCCACAGCAAAAATCAAAAATAAGAGTGTTCAATCCAATCCGGTATTAATTGAAGTGGTTGGCGGGGGTCAGTCTGCTCCTGGCGCAAAAAACCAATCTTCCCAATCTTCTGAAAACGCACAGGCTGCATCATCTGAGGATGTTTTTGTAAAACTGATTTTAAGCAAGAGAGAAGCTTATGTTGGCGAACAAATTCTGGCAACAGTAAAAATATATACTCGTGTGACATTGGCCGGAATTGATCAGAATTATAAAGGACCCGATTTTACAGGATTTTATACAGAACCCATTGAAGTACCTCCATTAAGAAACCTCGAACGCGAAAATATAGATGGTGTTATTTATTATACCGGTGTCCTTCAAAAAGCCATAATAATTCCCCAGAAAAGCGGAGAACTGGTTATTGAACCATTTGACCTGAATGTGGCCATAAGACAACAGGTTAAAAGAAGAACCTATGATATTTTTGATGATTTTTTCGGACCTTCTGTGCAGGACATACCCATGAAACTTAAATCAAATCGTGTTGTGGTTAAATGTAAGGCACTTCCTTCAAATAAACCATCTTCGTTTACAGGCGCGGTTGGTGAATTCACGGTAAATGCTTCAGTTGATAAGAGCAAAGTAAAAACCAATGATGCAGTTAATTATAAAATTGTGATTAAAGGGACCGGAAATTATAAAATTGTTGACGAACCTGTAATTTCATTTCCTCCTGATATAGAAAAATATGATCCTGTAATAAAAACCTCAG
>CAZBCB010000049.1:0-11557 GCA_964489905.1 uncultured Bacteroidales bacterium | reverse complement strand
CGGAATGATTAGATTTTGTCTGTCGGGGAAGTCAATAGAAACAACATGTTTAAAAATTTATTGTGTTTCTATTAATCCCGGATAAATGGCTGCATAAAGTCGGGCACGGAAATACGGAACTTGCCTTATTCAAGGACTTTAACATCCTATTTATTTCTGAGAATAATTGTTTTTTTATTAAAGTCTGCGGCAGCATTGATAACATTGCGGAATTCTCCGAAACGTTCTGCCGGGTAACTTACCTCGGTGTAATACTCCCTGGAATAAACAATAAGTTTATTTTCAGTTAGTTCAAACCATGAAGTAAAACAACAGCTGACCTTATCGCCGGTAATCAGTTCAACTTTCATGTTAACGTCATCGGGATTTGAAATGATATATCCTTCAGGGATATTAAAAGTGATTTTCCTGAAATAATTGTGTGCATCGTTAATATTTACGGGCATTTTTCGGGATGAAGTCTGATACATTTCTGATTGTTCACCTATCGTCTCTCCCAGTTTAAAAATAATATCATTTCCTGCCATTTCAATCAGGGATGAAACATTAAGTTCAACATCGATGACAAAAGGATTTATTCCAATATCTGACAGGTCATCGTTTTTTACTGACCATGCAGTAATTTCAGGGCTCTGGTCTCCCATAGTAAACAATGTACTTATTATTTTATTATGCCTTTCTTCGTCAGCAAATTTCCAGAATGACTGAAAGCCGGCAGCCAGTTCGCCCGACAAAACGCGATGTATTTTAGCCTGCAGTGTTAGTTTTGACAAATCAGCTTCAAGGTTGATGATTAATGAATCAGTATTTTTTTCATAATGCTCAACCGGTATTTGTTTGATTTCATACCCGAGTGTTGTTAATTTATTATAGCTTACAGGAAACATAAATAATCCGTAAGCGCCCTGATAATTATAGGGTGTTATACCCAATCTTACAGAAGGATTGTCAGGGACAATTATTTTATTTAATCCCGGGAAAAATATCAGATAGTTGTCAAGAAAATTCCAACCATTGAATTCAGGGTCAAAACTTCTTTCTTCCTGGTTACAGGTAATTACTATCTCAAAAGGAATTCCGGCCTGGTTTAATAATGCAACGAATAATTTGGCAGCACCAGTCTTCGAAGTTTGTTTGAGCTGAATAGCTTTATCAATCGGGATTGTGTAATTAATGCCTTCAGAGATGGCTATCTCTGACTTTAACCATCCTTCTATTTTTCTTATTTTTTGTTCCTCAGAAATATTTTTAAGGTTCAGTGCAGTAATAACAGATTTTGCCGCCGATAATTCTTTCCGGCTAAGGTTAAAAAAGTGCGAATAAATATTGTTACTTATCTTGCTCCATGAGTAAATTCTTAATGATGAGCTGTAATAGTTAAAAGCAAGTGTATATTCATAACGCATAAGATTTGCTTTATAAAATGCATATTTCTCATCGTCCAATGAGGGTACAAAAACAGCTTCTGACCTCATATAGGTTTTTTCATTTATGGTATCGTTTACTGTTACAAAAGCCGGAAAACCATTATAGGTTTTAATAATATAACTTAGCTTTGATGGAAACGAAAATATGGATTCAACGCGGGCTTTAGGTTCATTACTCTGAACATATACTGTGCCGTAGGCGTTATACTTTTTTCTCAGGACATAGAAATATTCTATTTCTCCGCCTGTCTGTGCTCCCTCAATAGCAAATATTTTATAATCACCTTCGTTTTCGAGATTGCTTACCTGACGTATGTTTTCCTGAGGAACTTCAGTAATTTTTCCGTCAGGCGAAATAAAACGGGCTCTTATGTTAATAATTTCTATGACATTATTAACCGGCACGTAAATCTTATTATGCCTGTCAATAGCATCATGGCTTTCAACTCTTACTTTACGGTGAAAAATACTGATTTCTTCAAAAATATCTTCACGATTAACATATACTTCAGTAATCCTGCGTTCAAGTGTTATCAATACGCCGTTTTCACTTCTTATACTATCGGCTGTCTTTACATCAGGAAAATAGTTCCAGTTGTATTTTGAAAATTCGGTTACCTGGCTTTTTATTATTACCGGCAGAAACAACAATATTATACAAAAGATACGACGCATTATCATTATAATTTTTTATTTGTTAAAGGTATTGATTTCAGGTAATTTCTTTTTAAAAGCGAAAGCATTTCGCGGTATTGCTTAATATCTTCACCTTCAATTATGTGAAAATTAAGGTTTATACTGGTAGTTAATCTTATTTCTTGTTTATTTGACTGGTATTGCTGGGAAAAACTGAATTTCGGGTGCATGTAGGCTGAATTTTCAGGCAGAGGTCCTGCTTCGAGATAGTCAGGCAATTTTATACTGCAGAAAAATACATGGTTAATGGTCATTTCAGTTTCAACAGGAAACAGACGGTCAGCGGCAATATCAATGTTATGAAGAAAACGATCGATATTAGGATTAATGTAATAAAAGTCTTTGTTTTTACTTATGTAATCCGGCAGGCGAAAAGTATAGTTTATTATCAGTGGATTTTCAGTGTCAGATAAATCAGAATAAACTGCTGAAGTTATCAGCAACTTATTACTTGCTTTAGGGAGCATCTGCATAACAATACCATTTATTTTTGAACTATCCTTGCCTTCAAGCAATGAGATCAGATCTGCTTTTTTTTCACCTTTGAATGTTGCTTTACCACGTCCGACAAGTGTATCGCCATGCAGTTCAATGAACAACGAATCGGTAACACTATTTGACAACGGTGGTGCAACAGGTATGGGATAAATACAATAGTCTCCGTTGTCCTTTGCAATAAGGCATTCTTTCCCCTGAATAAAGGCAGGAATATCATCAAGGCTGTGATTACGGGTTGTACCATCAAGAATGACAGGTTTACCGGCTTCGTTCCACCATACAGCAACCATGTGGTTGCTGTTGGCAATTGACGGAAAATCGGTAAAACTGTACGGGAGGTCTCTTGTACCAACCCATGCAAAGCTTGCTTTCAGCCCCTGCGATTTAAGCATAGCGACCAGAAGACTTGTTTTCCCCTTACAATCGCCATACCTGCGTTTTAAAACGATTTCAGCCTCTGCAGGTACATATCCGTTATCACCGTCTTCAATGGCAATATATTTTATGTTTTTCTGAACCCATGCATAGATAAGCCTGACTTTTTCATAGTCCGACCGGGCATGCCGGGAAACAGAATCAGTAAGCTGTTTTATTTCTGCAGGCAGTTCTGATTTGTTGACATGGCCTATTTTCGACTGGCACCAGTTAATAAGGTCATTCATTGAACTCATTACATTAACAAAAGTGCCATTCTGATAATAACCGGCAATATGCACAATAATATGAGGGGTGAAATAACGAAAAGAGGGTGTGTACTCATCCGTTTCGTAACATTTATTGCCTGTGAATGTCCATTGATACGTAATCTCTTCTTTTTTTTCAGTCCTTGTAAAACGAATAAGTGAGGTATCCATACCAAAAAGATGATAACGGATAACCACATTTGCCGGGCATGAAATGGTAAACCGTTGATTTTCAACAGGTATACTGCTCCCAAAGAAATAAATAAAAGGCAGGTGCAGGTCATGTGTAACAGATACTGACTCAGTTACAAGTCGGGTTTCAGAACTTACAGCAGGGAATACAAAACGAAATGCATATTCGTCATCGAAAAAAAACTCGTCATCTAATTCTGAAATACGGGTATATTTTTCAACCGGATATTTTTTTGTTTTTCCTTTTTCATTAACCAGGCTGTAGGCTTCAAATTTTTTCAGCTCATATAAACCACTGAAATATTCTTTGGAATCAGCCAGGAAAGTTGCTTTATCGCTTAAAACCAGTAACTCTCTGTAGTTTGTTTTTTCAACTTCAGGTTGTCCTTTGTCAATTTTAATATTAATTTTCAAATACCGCTCAGCAATAATAGAATGAGTTTTAGGGTATTTCTCCTTTAAATCCTGAATATTTAAAGTTTTCTGCCCTGCCAGATAACTGCAGCTGAGTGCGGATATCAGGAAAATAATCCCACGAATAATTTTATTAATACCTGATGATATCATACAATAATCCGTTGTAATAATAAAGTGTTTCTTTCAGTTTGCCATTCTCATCATATACTTTCCATTCACCGTTTTCATTATCACAATGGTACTGGCCCCGTTTATGTCTCTGCCCGTTTTCATAAAATAATTCATACGGGCCTTCGCGGATATCGTTATGATAACAGGTTGATTCTCTCATTTTACCATTTGGATAATAATTTATATCAAAACCTTCAATATCGTCATTGTAAAAGGTTGTTTCTCGCATTAAAATACCTGTTGGGTAATAGCTTTTGAGTGTTCCATGATAGAGGCATTTTCGAAGCGGAATAGAAATGGCAGTTTTACCATTGGGATAATTGCAGATGATTTCAGTTGTCGAAGTGTCAACAGGAATTTCAGGTTTGAATTCGTTTTTTGTCGATTTATAGGTATATCCTTTTATTGTGTTTTCATAAAAGCGCAAACGATACATAAATGTGCCATCAACAGCATAATAGTCGGTATAGCCATTACGATTTCCTTGTTCAAGCAGCATCTCACGGTATATTTTCCCGTTGTAATAATAATCAGTTACTTTCCCTTGTAATAACCCGTTTTCAAAAACGCCTGTAAAATCAGGCATTCCTTTATCATTAAACCATTTTGCAAGGCCTTCATTAACATTTAAAATATAAGGTATTTCAGTGCATAGTTGGCCACGATAATTCCAGCTATAAGAAGTGCCATGCTGCAATCCGAAAATAAAGGAGTCTTTTTTTGCAATCTGGCCGTTGGGAAAATAATTCTCCTGTATGCCATGCATAAAACCGTCGGTCATATTTATAATATCTTTTCTTTTTCCTGAAGGATAGAAAGTTTCAAAGTGATGTATCCCATATTCGTAATCCATATCAATTTCAATTTGCCCCTGATGATTGTATTTAACAGTTCTTACAGGCTGATTATCTTCATTATAAAACATCTCCAGATTCTTTTTCCCTCCGGGGTAATAGGAGATATATCTTCCGGTTTGTATACCATCGGCATAATATGTATGGCTTTCAATGGTGTCATTTAAAAAATAAGTAAACCAATCACCGGTTTTACCATTTTTATTATAATAACCGGATGTTTTTAACCTGCCGTTTGTGTAGTATTCTTTATATTCTCCGACAATCAGGTTGCTGTCACAGTAATATTCTTCACTGATAAAACCGTTAGGGTAATAAGTCTTTTGCAAACCTTGAAGCATGTTATTAAAATAGTTCAACTCTTCCTTAAGCACCCCTGCCGGATTATAAACCAGCCATTTACCACTCTTCTTGCCTTTTACAAAACTACCTTCCATTTTAAGGATACCATCGGGATAAAATGATTTAAAATAAAATGTGCTGTCCTTTTCGGTTGTCTTGTATAATAGTTTGCCCGCCGAATCGTAGCATTCAATCCCGGTAGGCAGGCTGTTGTCAAAATATATTATATTCTGTTGTTTACCGTCAGGATAATATTCAATTCTTTTACCGGTTAATCTGCCATTTAAATATTCATTTTCTTCGGTTATAATATTGCCATGATAGTCAAATTCAATATATTTTCCGGTAAGTTGGCCGGCAGAGTCATATTCGGCTATTTCTTTTTTGTTACCATTATGATGGTAATTTATCCATTTTCCGTTTCGGTTTCCTTTATTATAAAAACCTTCTGATTCAGGTTTTCCGTTGGGATACCAGGTGCGATATTCACCCTGTAGCTTATTATTTTTATAAAAGCACTTTGATTTAAGATTTCCGTTAAGCCATGTCTCAGTCTGAACTCCCTCGAGTGAGTCGTTTAAGTAAGTAAATTCCCGGGAGTAGCCTTCGTTATAATTATAGAACATACCAGGCCCGTTGGCTTTGTTTTCTGAATAAATATTTTTCTGAACCGGGTAACCCGAAGAAGAGAATGTTTCGGCGATGCCGTCTTTCATGCCGTTTTTAACTTCAGTTATTCCTGCTTTGGCACCGGTGGGATAATAATATAAAATTTTATTTTCCGGGATGTCATTGGCAAAAACGATATGTTGCTTTAATTGCCCGTTGGGCCAGTAGATGTACCAATTACCTTCGGCCTTATCGTTAACATAGTATCCTTTTTCACTGATATAGCCGTTATCGGATAAAATAAGCCAATGTCCCTGTTTTTTTTCATCTCTTTCAGTTCCGATGGCTGTCAGATAGCCTTTTTCATTATAATGATACTTTTTTACGTTTTCCTTTTCATTCTGGACTGAGAATCCGGATTCCCGGATGGTGTTAATGTAAAGTTGTGCCCATTTGACAAACCCCTTAATTTTACCGAGGTTTTTCTTTAAATATTCGGCCACGGCCTGATCAGAAGTATTCTGAAGTAAATAATTAATATAAATTTCAAATTCTCCGCGTTTAATAATTTCTGAGAAGAAACGGACATACAGCTGGTTGTATAATGAGGTATCAGCAGGGTCAAATTTCATTTTTCTGAACAGCATTAACGATTGCCGTGTTATCATATAACTGACATTGAAGTCATATTCAAATTCATCTTTAAACGCAAGTTCTGATTGAATCAGCCATTTGAGTTCGTCCCATTTCTGATGATTGACCGCTTCAGGGTATGGATATTTATATGCCTGTGGGATAATATCAGTTTTACCTGAAATACAATTCTCAAATTCAGAAATAAAGCTTAAATAAGGATTTAGCAAAATAACCATGTTAAAAGCCAGATATGATTGTGCAGTACGACCCATCATATAGTTGGCTCTTGCTAATATAAGATGCGTGCGGGTATGATATGGATTTATTATTATGCTTCTTAAGGCTGTCTCTTCAGCTTTTGCCGGATTCCCATCATTTAAATAACACAAAGCAAGGTTATAAAGTATATTCTGATTATAAGGCCATATTAAAGAAGCCTTTTCAAGCAGCTTTATTCCTTCATCCGGATGCCCCATATCGTCAAGCATACTGCCTGTTAAACCATACAAAGACGGATCCTCATACTTCAGGAACATAGCCTCGTTACATTTTTCAAGAGCTTCATCATGTTTACCGGCAGCATAATAAGTTAATGCCATTTCATAGCAAGCCAAGGGGTAATCAGGATCACATAGGCTGATTTTTTTATAAAGCTGAATGGCTTCATCATATTTGCCTTCATCATGCAGTTGCATGGCTGCATTAATGATGTCAGATGATTTTTCAGGAATGTTTTCAGTCTGAGAACTTGTCCTCAAGGAAATCTGAAATAACAGAAAAAATATAATAAAAAAAGCGTGGAATTTATTATTCAGATACATAATCAGTAATTAAAATTTCAAAATGAAAATAAAAGCTAAAAATACAATCCTTTGGAAAATAAAAACTAATTTGGCACATTATTTATTATTAGTAGTGACAACTAATTAACTACTAACCCTTAATGCAATGAAGATAATATTATTTATTTTGTTAAGCATTCCTGTTGTATTAATCTCATGGCGCACGTTATTTAGTTTCAAAAATCATGGATTATACCGTTTTATTGCATGGGAGGTTATTCTATGGCTGGCCGTAAGTAATTTCTCTTACTGGTTTTATAAACCGTTTAGTACCAATCAGATTATTTCATGGGTTTGTCTTATTGTAAGCTTATATTACGCATTAGCCGGATTTATCGTAATGAAAAGAAAAACAAAAACCGATGCTAAAAGAGACAGATCTTTATATTCGTTTGAAAAAACAGCTGAAATTATTGAATCAGGTATTTTTAAATACATCCGGCATCCTTTGTATGGATCTCTGATTTTTCTGACATGGGGTATATTTTTTAAACATACTGATATTGAGTTATTACGGATTGCGTTATTGGCCACACTATTTATGACAATAACATCGCTGGTTGAAGAACAGGAAAATATTGCCTATTTCGGAGAAAAATACCATCGATATATGAAAAAAACCAGGATGTTTATACCCTTTTTATTATAATGTGCGGATAGTAAAGAAAGATGTCCTGCAATTGTGTAAAAGCAAAAGGACAGAAAATGATGCTGTATTGCTGGATTATAGGGCATATCTATTATTTAATAAAAAAAGCCAGAACACCCAGCATGATTAATGTTATTCCCGTTATCTTCCTGATATGATGTTCGAAGAAGTCCCAGTTAAACTTATTCATTCCTTTGTATCCCAGAAAAACAAGCAGCACCATCAGAGCCGGCGTGATAATTGAATAAACGGCTGAAACGGTCAGAATTCCAGGCCATCCTTGCGTACCGGCCTGAAAGTAATAGGCTTCGAGTTCTATACAAGGTGAAAGAAACATTGCCAAAGAAAGTGATGTTAGAATTGCCAGACGCGATCTGTTGCTTCTGTTTACTTTATAATGTGTATGATTATGATGTTCAGGGCTTTTTATATCTAATATGATATAAATTGCGCCAAGAATGACCAGTACAAGTGGGGCAAAAATCTTTGATATTACGGAAAAAGCATCCGAAAGCTTATAACCAATAAATCCTACTGTTATACCTATAATTACGGTGCTTGCTATGTGAGCATAAGCAACAACTATTGTTGCTGAAAGTGTTTCACGCTGAGACCATTGTTCTGATCTGCCAATGGCAACCAACGGAAGCCAGTGGTTTGGGATAAGTGCATGAATTATACTAAGAGTAATGCTACCAAGAAATATTTGCCACATATACCAATTATTTTCAGGATATTAATTTTTTCAAACAAAAGTATTTTATCAAGGTTCACTAACACGTTACAAATTAGTGTTAAAATTATATATTTTTGTTGGGTATAAAAAGTAAATCATGAGTTTACAATGCGGAATCATCGGGCTGGCAAATGTTGGTAAAACCACTTTATTCAACTGTATGTCGAATGCAAAGGCTGAAACATCCTCTTTTGCCTACACATCATCAAAATCAAATATCGGTGTTATTCATGTTCCCGACCCAAGGCTTTATGAACTTGAAAAGTATCAGAAAACTGAAAAAATTGTCCCTGCCACAGTAGAAATAGTTGATATACCCGGCCTTGCCAAAGGTGCTAATCAGGGAGAAGGAGTCGGAAACAAATTTCTGGCCGACATACGTAATACCGATGCCCTAATCCATGTATTGCGTTGCTTTGATGATCCTGCCCTTCCGCATATTGACGGATCGGTTAACCCTGTGCGCGACATAGAAACACTCGATTTTGAATTACAGGTGAAGGATCTTGAGTCAGTTGAAAAAAAAATCCAGCGGCTCGAAAAGGTTGCCAAGTCAGGTGATAAAGAAGCTAAAAAAGGCATTGAGTCACTTGAAAAAGTAAAGGCTCATTTGCAGTCATTTGGTAATGTTCGTGATATGCAACTGGATGATGCTGAACGCAAGGTAATAGAAGATATTTTTTTACTTACAGCCAAGCCCGTAATGTATGTGTGTAATGTTGACGATGCATCAGCCATTAAAGGTAATAATTATTCCCGGCAGGTGATGGAATTTCTGAAGGGTAAGCAAACCGAAATACTTGTGCTGGCAGCCAGAATGGAAGCCGAAATAGCAGAGCTTGATTCGGAAGAAGACCGTTTGGCTTTTCTTGCTGATGCAGGTATAACCGAGCCCGGTGTAAACCGTCTGGTACGTTCAGCTTATGCGATGCTCAACCTGATGTCGTTTTTTACTGTCGGGCCTAAAGAAATCAAAGCATGGACTATTCACAGGGGTATGACAGCGCCACAGGCAGCAGGTGTAATTCACAGTGATCTTGAGCGAGGCTTTATTCGAGCTGAAGTAATGAAATACGACGATTTTATTACCTTGGGATCAGAACATGCCTGCCGTGAAAAAGGGAAACTCTATATCGAAGGGAAAAATTATATTGTGCAGGATGGTGATATTTTACACATCCGGTTTAATGTTTAATAATGATCATTACGCAGGTGGAATCGGAAAAACGCCGGTTGCAAAAACCTTAAATATTTTGATTCTGCCTTTGCTTCTGGTTTTCAGTTGTTTGCCCATCAACGCCCAGCATGACAATGAAATTGCATTTGCCCGTGAGCTTATATCGGCAAGGGGGGAAGTTATAATAAAATTCGCCCTCCCTGATGAATATTCCCTCAGTGAATTTGTACAACATCTTTCGCCTGACAAAATAAAAGATGACACAATTTATGCTTATGCCAACAAGGAACAGTTAAACTGGTTTCTTCTGAAAAATATTTCTTTTAAGGTCATACTCCCTGGCAAAGTCCCCAAGCTCTTGTCCGATAACCGGAAAAGTACACATACCATGCTTAATCACTATCCTTCTTATGATGAATATATCCGGATTTTGGAATCTTATGCAAATGATTATCAGCATTTGTGTGTACTGCAACAATTTGGCACAACAGTAAACGGTCATAAGCTGCTGGCATTGAAAATCTCTGACAATCCGTCTGAAGATGAAGCTGAACCGGTATTCTTCTATTCCTCTTCACTCCACGGCGATGAAGCTGCAGGCTTTATTCTTCTTATCAGGCTTATCGATTCGTTGCTGACAACTTATTCTGAGAATGTACAAATTAAGCAGATGATTGATAACGCAGAAATATGGATAAATCCTCTTTCTAATCCTGATGGCTTCTATTATGATTCAGACAGTCTTTATTTTAATTCAAAACGCTTTAATGCCAACAATATTGACCTTAACCGTAATTTCCCCGATCCGGTAGCAGGCGACCATCCCGATGGACAGGAATGGCAGCCCGAAACAGTTGCTTTAATGAATTTCATGAAACAACAAGAGATTACCCTTGCTGCAAATCTGCATGACGGAGCGGAACTGGTTAATTATCCATGGGACTGCCGTTATGAACGCCATCCTGATGACGGATGGTACTGGCAGATATCGAGGCAATATGCCGATACAGTTCACAAATACAGTACGACAGGTTTCTTTACCGAGCTGAATAACGGCATTACCAATGGCTATGACTGGTACCGGGTTTATGGGGGGAAACAGGATTATGTAAATTATTTCCTGCATGCAAGGGAAGTGACCATCGAATTATCGGAAGTTAAAAGCCCTCCCCCTGAACAGTTGTCTGACCTCTGGAACTATCACAAACGCAGTCTTATTGACTATATCCAGCAAATTTTTACCGGAATTCATGGATTTGTATTTGATGCCGTTACAGGTGAACCGGTTGAGGCAACAATTGAAATCCCCGGCCATGATCATGATAATTCACAGGTTTTTTCATCACCGGGAACCGGAGAATTTTACCGGCTGACAAATCTTGATTCCTGTACGCTGATGATTTCGGCACCAGGTTATATAACACAATTTCTTAAGATCGATTTTTCAGGAAAAGAATTAATTAATCCTGAAATCTCCCTTATGCCCTCAGTTAATGAGTTTGCGCTTTACCCCAATCCGTTTTCAGATATACTGAATATTATTCTGCCCGTTGAAAATGAAAAACAGGTAACGGTTGTATTTTATGATCTTTGTGGCAGAAAAGTACATGCAGCAACCATACCGGTTC